>NZ_JAUBRO010000030.1:0-97530 GCF_036701945.1 Microcoleus sp. MON1_C1
TATGTCCTATTTTATGACACTTTGTGTACTCTGCTTACTTTTTTCTTCTGCTACCCCTACTTATTGAGCCGATACCTCTGACGCATCTACCTGGTATTGCTTTGATTCTCAGCCGTTATGCTAGCAAGATTTTCCCTTTTGTGCTGATGTGGCTGGGTTTCAGAATTCTGATAGACAGCGAATCCTATCGTCTTTTTCTACCGAACGCTTGACAGACTCATGCGATCGAAACATCGAAAAAATTCATAACAACAGTACCATTACCTACAAGAAAGCAAGAAAAAAGGCTTTAACATTATAGAATCATATAAAAAAAGCGATGCCGTCAATCCCAAATTACTGGTCTATCAATTTAATCTCCTTGCCATTCCATATCTGGCAGTTCCTTTTGAGGAAGTAGCGAGGTGGCTTCAATTTCTTGCCGGATTGCTGTTGTGACTTCGCAGTTACTATTCAAGGAATCGATCGGGAGCAGTGGACTGAAAATCCACGTGTTACGAGTTCAACTCTCGTTCCTGGCATCGCAAAGCCCTCACAAAGTTGAGGGTTTTTTTTTAGGAAAAATGCGGGCAATGCAGTCATTTATCGAACTCGATTTGCCTGAAAGTTTAGCTAACGAGATTGGTGAATCTGTTCGACCTGAATATTTGAAGCTGTGGAGAAGGATTCAGCCCCGCCGAGAATAGTTTTTTCGGGATAGCGCCTTATTTTTGAGTGAGGTACGACGCTAGTTCTGGAATTTCACCGGCGCGCTGCCACTCGGCTTCCCCGCGCCGCACTTTGGTTCGGGCTGTGATTTCCTGAACCTCCCATAATTGCAATTTGGTATAGGGCCCCTTGGCTTCACCGCTGCGAAACACGTACCATTGAGCAACTTCAGGAGTTGGCTGGGTCGTCTCACAGGCTTCATCCGATTCATTCCAGTTGTGGCTTTGATTGAGTGCCAGTTGCGTAAGCCCTGTTTAACTTTTTATGTTGAAAAAGGATTGAGATTAGGATGAGGCTAATCTTTTCCAGGAATAACAAGTTTTTGACTTACAACCGCAGATAAACACAAATGACCGCAGAGGGATATAGGCTTTGGCAGCATTCTTAAAAAATTCTCTAAATCAAACCCCACTCTTTTTCACCACCACTTCCACCTTTTCCGTCGTCCATTCCTCACTCGCATCAGTCACAACCGTAATCTTCCGCTTAGGATTTTCTTCATCCACAACCGCCGTTAATAACTGTTCTAAAGCATTGGTTGGTTTTTTATCCCCAACTCCTGGTCGAGGTTGGTCTAAAGCCGGCAACTCTAACAATTGAAAATTTGTTGCATCCACCGTCGCAAATACTTTAATAACTTCTACCCCTTCCTGATAATTTTCTGGTAATGATATGTTGAGTTTTCTGTTTATCTCTTTTTCCGGGGCTAAACATTCATAATCTGCTTTTTTGGGATAACTTTTAACTATACTAAAATCCTCCTGAAGATCCAACATGGTGATATTTAATGTTAAATGAGAGTCATTGCGAATCACTAGGGTAACATTCTCTTCACCTTCTTCTAAAATCGGCACCTTACCCTCAGCATTCAGAACTATTTGTTCTCGTTTTACTGATTTAACTAACTCAACCTTAAGTTTGCGATTTAAGGGAGCAAAAGCATCCTCATTATCCAGCTCCAAAATAGTCTCATATCTGGCAACATGGATTAAGCGATTAATTAGCCTTTCGGTGGCTTTAGGTTCATCAATTTTAATGGGAAAAAGAAGATTATTTATGGGTTCTTTATTCGCATCTAAAATCCAATACTCCCCTTCAGGATTCAGGGAAACAAAATAATCTACATTCTCATCTGTTTCTGTCTCCGAACAAAATTCTATCCAGCGATGGCCTTCAACTTGTGTTTTAACCTCTTCTATTTTTGTAGAAATTGATGCAATATTGACACCCTGAAATGGTGGTAACGGGTCAGGTAAGAGAAGGCGAACTTTGCGAATTTGTTTTAATCCTGGCGATAAATAGACAGCAGGGGAACCGATTTTAATCATTCCTTCAGTTAATTGATTATTGATGGTTCTGATACCATATAGCGCCGTTACTTCTGCCCAACAGTCCGCTGCTTTCAATTCTACTACTTTAACCGTTGCGATGCGGTTCTCACTATCTTTAAAATCCCTCGTTCTGAATTTAAAAATATCAAATTCTGCCCCTTTTTTAATACCGCTAGCTTGACCCATTTGTAGCTGAACTCGGTTTTTCTTAATATCTACTTTCATCACCGGCACCTTACGGCTAGCACCAACAGATTGACTACCCAAAAAAGTGCGATCGGTCTCTCCCATCAACATGGGTGTTTGTCGTACAAATTCATTGTTAACTTGAATAGAAATTTTATTGAACAGATCCTCTACAGAAATTGCTGTCCCGTGTTGCCGCAAAGCTTTTAATAAAAAATAAGTCAAAGCACCGTTGCGTTCCGTCCCTTCAAAAACCTTTTCATAAGCAAATTCATGATCCCGACAAGCTGCGATTAAGGTATAACCTTTCGGTTCGGGTAACAAGCCATTGACAACCGTAATATTGCGGCTATTTTCTGTTGCAGTTTGCCAATTTTGGGCTAATTCCTGAAGCGGGGCGACTAAACTATCCCTAGGTCGAGGAGTGGTATCAATAAACCCCTCACCGCGAATCCGGTCATCTCCGCTCATTTCTCTCGTTGCACCACCGGAATGACAACTATCGAGTACGAGGGTGACAACTAACTCTTTTTCCACCATTTCTTCCAGCAGTTTAGCAAATTCCAAATCGCGCAAATAGCGGGAATTTGGTTGACCGATATCTGTCGGAACTAAAGCTTCATCTAAACCCCCAAAACCCTTGAGGCTTTCAAAAATTGTTTTCGCCCGTCCCCCGTGACCAGAGTAGTGAATATAGACTCGATCTTGCGGTTGGGCTTTGGCTGTTAGTTCCTTGAATTTGGCAACAATATTTTCATACGTGGGTAAAAGTTCCGGGGCTTCTTGGGGTTGATTTGGATTCTCGGAAGCAGTTGCAGTGAGTTTAATAATTTGGTCGGGGGTGAGGTTAAAAGTAGTTTTTAAATAGGTTTCGACATGGTTAATATCTCGGACGCATCCCCGCAGGTTTTTGTAACGTCCCTCTGGTAAATCATGGGGAAAATAAAAATCGATACCGATCAGGAGGGCGTAGAAGTTGGGGGTTTGGTTTGTCATGGTTGATGGTGGGTAAGGGCTTTAGGAAATATTTTATTTTTATATAGGAGTAAACTGGGGGTTTTTATGCACTTTTCTATCTAAAACTATCAAAGCTTCTTGCATAAATTTCTGTCAATTTTCAGGGCATCTTCATCATTAGGATTAGGTATGAGGTAATTCTCTATGAAATTGCAGCCTTCCTTAACTAAATAATCAAAATCTAACCGCCACAGTTTCACGGTGTTGTCAGCACTGCCAGTGGCCAGCAGCTTGCCATTGGGGCTGAAACTGACAGCATTAACCGACTTTGTATGCCCAGTGAGGGTTGTAATTTCCTTGTCGGTGGTGGTATCCCACAGTTTCACGGTGTTGTTAGCACTGCCAGTGGCCAGCAGCTTGCCATTGGGGCTGAAACTGACAGCATTAACCGAGTTTGGATGCCCAGTGAGGGTTTTAATTTCCTTGCCGGTGGTGGTATCCCACAGTTTCACGGTGTTGTCAGCACTGCCAGTGGCTAGCAGCTTGCCATTGGGGCTGAAACTGACAGCATTAACCCAGTTTGTATGCCCAGTGAGGGTTTTAATTTCCTTGCCGGTGGTGGTATCCCACAGTTTCACCGTGTTGTCATCACTGCCAGTGGCCAGCAGCTTGCCATTGGGGCTGAAACTGACCGCATAAACCGAGTTTGTATGCCCAGTGAGGATTTTAATTTCCTTGCCGGTGGTGGTATCCCACAGTTTCACCGTGTTGCCACCACTGCCAGTGGCCAGCAGCTTGCCATTGGGGCTAAAACTGACAGCCCAAACCGTGTCTGTATGCCCAGTGAGGGTTTTAATTTGCTTGCCGGTGGTGGTATCCCACAGTTTCACGGTGTTGTCAGCACTGCCAGTGGCCAGCAGCTTGCCATTGGGGCTGAAACTGACAGCCCTAAGCCACTCTGTATGCCCAGTGAGGGTTTTAATTTGCTTGCCGGTGGTGGTATCCCACAGTTTCACCGTGTGGTCACCACTGCCAGTGGCCAGCAGCTTGCCATTGGGGCTGAAACTGACAGCTAAAACCCAGTCTGTATGCCCAGTGAGGGTTTTAATTTCCTTGCCGGTGGTGGTATCCCACAGTTTCACGGTGTTGTAATCACTCAGTTTCACGGTGTTGTCACCACTGCCAGTGGCCAGCAGCTTGCCATTGGGGCTGAAACTGACAGCATTAACCGAGTTTGTATGCCCAGTCAGGGTTTTAATTTCCTTGCCGGTGGTGGTATCCCACAGTTTCACGGTTTTGTCACCACTGCCAGTAGCCAGCAGGTTGCCATTGGGGCTGAAACTGACAGCTAAAACCCAGTTTGTATGCCCAGTGAGGGTTTTAATTTGCTTGCCGGTGGTGGTGTCCCACAGTTTCACGGTTTTGTCACCACTGCCAGTGGCCAGCAGCTTGCCATTGGGGCTGAAACTGACAGCCGTAACCCAGTTTTTATCAGCGAAACTTTTAATTTGCTTGCTGGTAGTGGTATCCCACAGTTTCACGGTTTTGTCAGAACTGCCAGTAGCCAGCAGCTTGCCATTGGGGCTGAAACTGACAGCTAAAAGCGGCTTTTTATGCCCAGTGAGGGTTTTAATTTCCTTGCCGGTGGTGGTATCCCACAGTTTCACGGTGTTGTCATCACTGCCAGTGGCCAGCAGCTTGCCATTGGGGCTGAAACTGACAGCCGTAAGCCAGTTTTTATGCCCAGTGAGGGTTTTAATTTGCTTGCCGGTGGTGGTATCCCACAGTTTCACGGTGTTGTCACGACTGCCAGTGGCCAGCAGCTTGCCATTGGGGCTGAAACTGAGCGCATAAACCGAGTTTGTATGTCCGGTGAGGGTTTTAATTTCTTTGCCAGTGGAGGTATCCCACAGTTTCACGGTGTTGTCAAAACTGCCAGTGGCCAGCAGCTTGCCATTGGGGCTGAAACTGACAGCATTAACCGAGTTCGCGTGTCCCCCCAAGGTGTTTGGTGCTGCCACATTGGAAACTGTATTTAATAATGACAGTTCTACTTGGCTATGAGTATCAGCATCTACCCAGGGTGTACGTTGCATTTGCACAACCGCTTTTAAAATTGTTTTGACAGCTTTTGACCCAGTAAGCACATCGGAATATTGAGCCAGAAAATTAATTTCATTAATAGCAGCACGCCACAAACCAAAACTAGCTAACCCTGCTAAACCCAAAGTTATCGCCGAAAAGCCACTTAGCCCGATAATCGTTAGTCGCCGTCCGCGTTCCCGTTCCTGTCTCTCTCTATCCCGTTCTTTAACGCTAACCTGAATAAAATCTCGTTCCTCCTGCGTCATTTCATCTGCGCGTTTACGCAACCAATCTTCTGCCACACTCAATAACGCGCCCCACAACAAAGCCCCAGCGTCATAGTTATTATTTTTCCACTCCCGCAGGGCCACCTTCAACCGTTCTTGCCAAGTCCGAAACTCACGGTTCGTATTCATCCACTCGCGCAAAGTTCCCCACTCTCGAATTAGCGCTTCATGCACTACCTCTACCGTATCTTCCGGTTCAAGCCGTCCCGTCACTACCAAACGCGCTGGATATCCCGCCAAATAACTGACCAAATTCCAGTTATCTTCCCCCACTTCCGCACGGGTAGCAATGCGCCTGGTATCTTCCGTTCCTTCCCCCGGACGCACTAATTGCACGAAAATTCGCTGTGCCTGCTTTTTCTGTATTTCACTCAGTTGTTTATAAACCTGTTCGGCATGATTGGCAATGGCTTTTTTCACCCCGCCAATTTCTTCATAAGCTTGGTGAGTTAACTCTCGGTTGATTTGCTTTTCCCACAAGCGAGTTAGGGCAAATTCTAATAATGGCAAATTCCCCGGTTCTTCTCCGACATCATCGAGAATGCGTTGGGTTAATCGCGGTTCTAACTGTACTTCCAATTTGTGAGCGGGTAATTCAATAGCTGCCTGTAATTCCTCCCGCTTCATGGAACTGAGTAACTGTGGTGTATATTCTTGCAACGCATCCCGCAACGGACGATAGGAAAGCACATAACCGTAAAAATCAGCGCGTAAAGTCAAAACTAAGGTAATATTTTCTTGAGCGATCGCCCTTAGCAACTCATCAGCAAAGCGTTCCTGTTCTTCCTTCACCTGACAAAGGGTGTACAGTTCCTCAAATTGGTCTGCCACCAACAACAACCGTTTACCTGAGTTGCGCTCTAAAATCCGAGATACCACTTGCTGCAAAGTGATTCTACCTTGCTGCAGATCGCCTGCTAATCCCACCGCTTCCCGCAGTTGTTGAGTTTCACCTGCTTCTGGTTCTAACTGCCGCACCAAGGCTGACGCTAACGGCAAAAACGGTTCTTTCCCCGGACGGAAAATTTCAATTAACCAGTTTCCCTCTTTTCGCAATTTGGGAATTAATCCCGCAAATACCGCAGAAGACTTACCGCTTCCACTTGGCCCAACCACGGCCACCAATGGTTGTGTGTGCGTTACTTCCACTAAGTTATTAACAAAATTTTCTTGCCCAAAAAAGAAGTCTGCATCTTCTTCTCCAAAGGCAGCTAATCCTTGGTAAGGGTTAGGCGGAATAACTTCTTCAAAATTACTTGCACTATCATCAATCGCCGAATTAGGTGATTTTTTTTTATGGAGAACGGGAATTTCGTTTTCCCCAAAGATCATCATCTGAGAACGACCTAACTCGCATGCTTCTTCTACCTCCCACCCAGCCGCAATCGCATCATAAAACGCTACAGCAAAGGCAACGGCTGCTCTATCTCCTACGGCTCTCTTCATGCCAACTACATCATTAACGTATTGGCTAATTGCCTCCGCCTGTACTTCCGAACAACAAGCATTGATAATTACGCACTTTACACCTTTTTTGGCAAACTCTTTAAACATACTGGTGAGGGCATTTGTCGGCACCAGCGCCATTTTTCCAGTATCATCATCTTCTAGGACAATTCCATCTTCTCCCGCACCATGTCCGCAAAAGTGGACATAGTGCGGTTGATAATCTAAGATAGCCCGGTAAAAATCAAGGCGACGCACGGCCCATTTTTGTTCTAATTTATACAGTTCTCGTTTATTTGCCCTTCGCAATCCTTCGTCAATTTCCCGGATTTCTCGATCCAATCGCAAGGGAGCAGTGTTTTTGGGATTAGCTGCCAGAATCAGAATTGTTTTGACGGGGGCGTTGTTACTCATAAGACAAACGAATGACAGGAGAATTTGGCGTTGCTTAATCAGGGTATGAAAAAAATAAGTTAGAAATCCAAAATCCTTGTGGATACTGGTTTCTCTGATTTCTATAGAACCCATTTCACATCTATTGCTGTAAAGGTCAACTTTGTGTGATAGGGCTTTCAGCTTTTTTGCCACCATCGCTTCATGATTTCTCGTCTTGTGGCTATTGAGTTATGTAAGACGGCTTGTTGGTGTGCCTCATTTTTTAATAAAAGATGTCAAATGGGTTCTATATTTAGCTTTTCATACCGTAACCAGCAACTCCGGAAGGATTATTTAGAAGCGCTAGCAGAAGGTAACAATTCCGTTTATGGAAATGCCACAACCTCACTCTCCTCCGTTTATGGAAATGCCACAACCTCAGTCTCCTTGTGGATACTGGTTTCTATAACTGGCATATTTCGCCTTTCATACCGTAAATCAGCAACGCCGAGAATTTTTCAACACGCTAGACGGCTATCCTGAGTTTGAGGTGATTATAAAAATAAAACTTCCCGTGGTACAGGCCGGAAATCCTGCGTCAGCGACACGCTCACACTACCGTTTCCACCACAAATCCCGAAGAGCTATTCATCCAAATTAAATGTATACTTATCTTGATTTTTTACATACCAGAGAAACTTTTCATTGCGGGGTGAAAAGAACTTGCTGCCCGCAACTCCCGCGCCGTAATTCCAGACAACTTCTTGAATCAGATAAAAAGGCACTTTGTCCCAAAGCAGGTAGGAAATCGGAATTGCTTTTGCCCGATCGCGAATTGACAAATAACCTAAATTTAGCCAAAACGCTCCTCGATCGAGCGTTACCCGGTAAACCTCCGCTATCCACTGCTCGCACCAGTTTAAATACTCATCTAACACCAAGGATTTTTCGTACTCTTTGCCGATGTTATAAGGCGGGCTGGTAACGGTTAAATCTACAAATTGATCGGGCAGCAGCTTCAATGCTTCCAAGCAATCCATGTTATAAATTAAGCAATTAGGAGCTTGAAAGTACGGTTTACCTAAAATCTTCGCGATATCAGTCAAGCTCATGAAATATTGGGGAGATATTTTGTTGACAAAGTGTAAAATTTATAGTAAGTGAGTTTAGAAATATTGTCAAACTCATCTGCACTGGGGAATCGCCCTGTCGGAAACAAAAGGTTACAATCACAAATACATTCTATTTCCATAACATTACTGTTTATAGCTTGAACTCCTCAGTGCCAAATAACAACACCTCAACACAATCCTTTCAATTTGACTCGATCGACAGCGCCCTCGCAGACCTCAAAGCAGGTCGCATGGTGGTAGTAGTCGATGACGAAAATCGCGAAAACGAAGGCGACGTGATTTGTGCCGCCCAATTCGCCACCCCCGACAACATCAATTTCATGGCCGTGAACGCGCGGGGTTTGATTTGTCTGGCCTTGAGCGGCGAAAGGCTCGATCGCCTGGAACTGCCCCTCATGGTCAGCAAAAACACTGACAACAACCAAACTGCCTTCACCGTCAGCATCGATGCAGTCAACGGCGTCAGTACCGGTATCTCCGCCGAAGACAGAGCCCGCACCATTCAAGTAGCCATCCACCCGGACACCAAACCTCAAGACTTGCGCCGTCCCGGTCACATTTTCCCCCTGCGGGCGATCGACGGTGGCGTCCTCAAACGCGCCGGCCACACCGAAGCCTCGGTTGACCTCGCCAGACTCGCTGGCCTGTATCCCAGCGGCGTCATCTGCGAAATTCAAAACCCCGACGGTTCGATGGCGAGGTTGCCGGAATTAATCGAGTACGCCAAACTCCACAACCTCAAAATAATCAGTATTGCCGACTTAATTAGCTACCGACTCAAGCACGATCGATTCGTCCGCCGCGAAACCGTCGCCAAATTGCCCACTCAATTCGGCGAGTTTATGATTTACGCCTACCGCGACACCCAAGACAATTCAGAACACGTTGCTATTGTCAAGGGCGACCCGGCAGAATTTAAAGACAAACCCGTGATGGTGCGGGTGCATTCCGAATGCCTGACCGGCGATGCTTTGGGTTCCCTGCGCTGCGACTGCCGGATGCAACTGCAAGCGGCACTGAAAATGATCGAAAATGTCGGTTCTGGCGTCATCGTTTACTTGCGCCAAGAAGGTCGGGGTATTGGATTGGTAAATAAACTAAAAGCTTACTCGCTGCAAGACTTGGGATTGGATACGGTAGAAGCCAACGAACGGTTGGGATTTCCCGCCGACTTGCGGAACTACGGCGTCGGAGCACAAATGCTCAACGATTTGGGAGTTAAAAAAATTCGGTTGATTACCAACAACCCCCGCAAAATTGCGGGTTTGAAAGGTTACGGGATTGAAGTAGCCGATCGCGTTCCCTTACTAATTGAAGCCACAGATTACAACTCGATCTATCTGGCAACAAAAGCCGAAAAACTCGGTCATATGTTACTGCAAACTTATTTAGTAACAGTGGCGATTCAGTGGGACGAAACGAAGGAAGAAGGTAGAAGACATTCGTCAGAAGGAAAAGAGGAAGATTCTGCAATCCAAAATCGGTACGAACACCTCGAAAAACTGCGGCATTTGGCGGCTAACCAGCACTTGCTGCTGCAAGAAGAAGCGCGACCGGTGGGAATAGCCCTTTTCGGAGAAGGCTCCCTCATCGTTCACCTCGGCTTCGATCAAGCCGGACTCGCAGCCCCCGATTGGTACAAAGATCCAAACCATCCTTACGTCAGGGCGATCGGTCAAATTTTGGGCGAAATCAGCACTGAGCCGAATTTGCAAACATTAGAATTCATGGTTTCCTCCGGTGGAGATCCGCTCAAAACCCTGCAAGTCCAGCTCGATCGCGAGACATTTCTTTTGTCGGAATTAACCGGAATTTGCGATCGGCTCGAACCTCAAAAAATCTACAGTTTTGCTCCTCTTGCCTGAAGGCAGAAGGTAGAAGCCAACCCCCCCTACCCCAGCAGGGGGGAAGGCAGAAGCCAAGAAAAGCTGTGAATTTCAGAATAATACTTGTTGATACCAGCATCTTCCTTTCGTCAGAAAGCAGCCACCAATAAAAACAGTGAATAACAATGTTGATTGCAGTCTAACAAGTCGATGTAGCGAACACTTGAGAGAGAATCGTCGATGCACATTTATATTATTAAGAAGTATTAATAGTTCTTAAATTATTTACTAGAACTTTTAGTTAATGTTAATTTTTTTAGACATTGATGGTGTACTTATTCCTGACAGAAGACATGAAACAGGGAGCTTGCAAACAGATATAATGAACTTTAATTCAGCTTGCCATAATCACTTTGAAAATGTCCTTCGTTCCTATCCTAATGCGCGAGTAGTAATTTCATCTTCCTGGCGTGAAATATTCCCTTTCGAGGTAATCCCGCCATTATTTTCACCAGATATCGCTATCCGTATTATCGGATTCACCCCTTTTCTCAACCCCAAAAATATTCACCAACACAAATATTTACGACACCAGGAAGTTCTTGAGTATCTTCGACAAAATCAAGCAGAAAACTCACCTTGGGTAGCCATTGACGATATTCCAGAACACTATCCGCCAGATGCGCCAGTTGTGGCTATTGATGATTACAATGGTTTTGACCAGAACTCAGCAAAGGTACTTTCAGAATATCTAACTTGATTTCAAAGGTTAGGAAAAAAGTATCGGAATAGAGAGGGTGAATTTGACATGGAAATGAACGTTGGTGACTTTCTGCACCGACTCGACCTCAGGGGACAAGCACTTAAAGGCACCAACCTCGGCGGTGCGGAACTCCGGGGAGCCAACCTCAGAGGCACCGATCTCCGAGAAACTAACCTCAGCGGCGCTATGCTCAGGTATGCAGACCTGATTGAAGCCGACCTCAGCGGCGCTAATCTCAGCGGGGCGGATTTAGCTGAATCATTTCTTAATTTAGCTAACCTCACTAGAGCTGATTTGACTGGTGCTATCCTCCGAGAAGCTAATCTCGTAGGAGCCGAATTCACCGGCGCCAACCTCAAACAAGCAAGTTTGATCAAAGCTAATTTAGTAGGAGCAAATCTCCACGAAGCCAACTTAACCAGAGCCAACCTCAGTGGGGCCGATTTGCGCGGTTCTCAGTTGAGCGGCGCCATTTTAGACAAGGCGGTATACAACAACCGGACTATCTTTCCCGAGGATATCGATCCGGGTGCAATGGGAGCATTTTTACTAACTCCCAATGCTTCGCTCCCTGGCTTAAATCTGGCTATGGTAGATTTGACCGAAGCCGATTTAAAGGGAGCCGATTTGCGGCGGACAAACTTATACAAAGCTATTTTATTTGGCGCAAAACTCGATCGGGCCAACTTAGCAGGAGCCAACCTCAGCGCAGCGGACTTGAGGGAAGCTAGTTTGAGCGGCACAATTTTGGAGAAAGCTGTTTACAGCAACAAAACATTGTTTTCAGAAGGCATTGACCCCGCTCTGGGCGGAGCTTATTTAATTGCTCCCAATGTATCGCTGCAAGGGGTAAACTTAACCGGAGCCGACTTAAACGGGTCAGATTTAAGCGGAGCTAATTTGAGCGGTTCTAACTTAAGTTCGGTTAATCTCAAAAATGTAGACTTCAGTAGAGCTAGCTTAAAAAAAGCTTACCTCAAAGGTGCAAACTTGGAGCAAACAGATTTGAGAGGAGCCGATTTAAGCGGCGCAATTTTACACCAAGTAAACTTGAGTTCTGCTGACCTCCGGCGTGTAGACTTAACAAGGGCTGACCTCAGCGGCGCTAATTTAAGCGATGCCGATTTGAGGGAGACAGATTTCACGGGGGCTACTTTGCTGTTCGCTAACTTGAGCGGGGCAGACTTGAGAGGTGTAGACTTGACAAAAGCTGACCTCAGCGGCGCTAACTTAACCGAAGCTGACCTCCGAAAAGCAGATTTGATGAGAGTAAATTTGGAGGGAGCAGATTTAACTGAGGCAGACTTGAGCGATGCTCATTTATTCCGAGTTAATCTCAGAGGTGCTAACCTGAAAGGTACTAACCTCAAAGGCGCCAGTTTAAAAGCGGTATTTTTGACCGATGCTTATTTGAGCGAAACCGATTTGGCCAATATAGATCTGAGTCCGAGTTTTTTTGAATTGCCACTAGGATCGGAATGGTAATTAGTTGACTGTTAACAATCGAAAATCTAAAATAAAAAATCGCCCGTCGAAAATTGCTCGATTATTAACAATCTAAAATCTAAAATCTAAAATCTAAAATGGATCGACCTTTAGGCTCTGTTATTCAAGGTTCTCTGAGCAAGGGATTAGAAGTGCGACTGCACGCCGACGTTTCGGTGGAAGATATGAGGGTGGGGAAATTTCTAGTAGTGCGGGGGGTGCGATCGCACTTTTTCTGTATGCTCACCGACGTGTCTCTCGGAACTTCTAGCGCCCGCATTTTATCGAATCCTCCCAATCCCGACGACGATTTTCTCCTCGCTGTGCTAGCAGGTAGCAGCACCTACGGTACCATCGAACTGTCGCCGATGTTGATGTTGACTGCTGAACGAGAAAAACAGCAGGCAATTTTCGACCCGACCAAAAACGGCGGAGTTCGCGAGAATAAGCTGGCGTTAGGAAATTTGGCTTCTTTTGAGTCACAAACCGGTGCGGATATAGAGTTGCTGCCTGTCAAAACTATTCCCAGCCACTTTTCCCAGGTGTTTGATGCCAAAGAAACTGATTTTCGGGCAGTTTTTGGCTGGGAAGATGACCCGTACCGCCGCAATTTTGCGATCGGCAAACCGATTGACATGGACGTTGCTGTGTGCTTGGATTTAGACCGATTTGTGGAACGCAGCAACGGAGTTTTTGGCAAGTCTGGAACGGGAAAATCTTTTCTGACACGCTTGCTATTGTCGGGAATTATTCGCAAGCAAGCTGCTGTCAATCTAATTTTTGATATGCACTCGGAGTACGGGTGGGAAGCAGTTTCGGAAGGGAAAAAGTTCAGCACTGTTAAAGGTTTGCGGCAGTTGTTTCCCGATAAAATTCAGATTTATACCCTCGATCCAGAATCGACCAAACGCCGGGGAGTCCGCGACGCTCAAGAGTTATTTTTGAGTTTCGATGAAATAGAAGTGGAAGACATCGCTTTGGTACAGCGCGAGTTGAATTTGTCGGAAGCTAGTATCGAAAATGCGATTATTTTGCGAAACGAGTTGGGCAGCAGTTGGATCAATAAGTTGCTGGAAATGAGCAATGAAGATATTTCAATGTTTTGCGAAGAGAAGCGGGGGAATAAATCTTCGATTATGGCTTTGCAGCGGAAATTAGAGCGGTTGAACGATTTGAAATATATTCGGAAACGCTGTCCGAAAAATTATGTGACTGAAGTTTTGCAGTGTTTGGATGGCGGGAAGAATGTAGTAATTGAGTTCGGTTCACACTCGGATTTGCTGTCGTATATGTTGGCGGCAAACGTGATTACTCGCCGCATTCACGGATCTTACGTGCGAAAAGCTGAGAAGTTTTTGCAGAGCAAAAATCCGTGCGATCGCCCGCAGCCGTTGGTGATTACCATTGAAGAAGCTCACCGCTTTCTCGATCCGGCGATTGTGCGATCGACTATTTTCGGTACGATCGCCCGAGAAATGCGAAAATACTTTGTCACCCTGCTGATTGTAGACCAACGTCCTTCCGGCATCGATGCCGAAGTCATGTCGCAAGTCGGAACGCGCATTACTGCTTTGCTAAACGATGATAAAGACATTGAGGCTATTTTTACCGGCGTTTCGGGAGGGCAGAGTTTGCGTTCAGTGTTGGCAAAACTCGACTCCAAACAGCAAGCATTAGTTTTGGGACACGCCGTACCCATGCCCGTAGTCGTGCAAACTCGCCCCTATGACGAGCAATTCTACAGAGAAATTGGGGATATTGACTGGCAAGAAATGCCCGATGAACAAGTATTTGCCGAGGCAGAATCTGCTAAAATGGATTTGGGATTTTAGATTGACAACTCCTAGATTCATTACAGAACTTAGGCAAATGTTACTGTAAATTAGTCTTTGCGAACAATTGGCGATCGCTGGTAATGACAGAAATATCTAATTTTTGCCTCACTTATAAACGAAAAAGTGCGATCGAACGTCAAAAAAATTAGGCCCCAGCTTTCAGTCAGAAGCTTTTCCCCTTTCACCCCCTCACCCCTCATCCCTAACTGCCCAAAATTTGCCTAAGCTTAAACATGGAGATGATGGAGCCTCGCAGCACAATGAAAGTCAAACAGGGCAACAGCCAGCCTTTATACACCTTGTCGTTACTCGTAGCCGAATTGGATTAACATATTTAAATAAAAATGTCAATAAATATTTTAAACAGTTACTCCCCTCTAATACGGCGATCGAGTTCGGTTATCTCGCATCCCAGCATCTAGGCAGCGAGAAAATTTCAAGCGATGATGGAACAGAGAGCAAAACAAAGCCCTCGAATTGCATGAGTCTGTTTGCATGAGTATTGTGAAGTTAAGTGGCAGTTAAAACTAACAGGGAATTCAAAACCTTAAGGAAAAATGTAGAATCTTGACCTTAAGACAGAGGTTTTTACCCTTTACGATCCTCAAAATTGGGAATAATATTGAGAAAACTAAACTCTTGCTCGACTTCGCCTTGAACTAGCCGTTAAAGCTAGCGAGCTACCGGAAATCGACGGGGATTACTGAAAAATCCAGCATAAAAGTAATCCCAAACAAAAAGCTTCTACCGATCGTCACCGATAAACAGGAGGGGAAACATCCCCTTTGTCGCAGTCTTTATCCCACTTGCAAAAGTGGGACAGGGTATCACCAACTTTTTATCTGTTGTTACAAGGAGTGCAATACTCACCCATGTCCACCATAACCCCCAAAAACAAAACAGTGAAAGCCGATCGCATGGGCAGCCGGCCATACTCCTCAACGGATACGGTTCGTACCTATCTGCACGAGATCGGTCGCGTACCTCTGCTAACCCGAGAAGAAGAAATTGTTTTCGGGAAGCAGGTGCAGCAAATGATGAAATTAATCGAAGCAAAACAAGCACTTGCTAAAGAATGGCAGCGGGATCTGACGGATCAAGAGTGGGCTGCTGAAATGGAGTTGACCGAACCCGAACTTAGCCGGATCTTGCACATAGGGCGGCGCGCCAAGCAAAAGATGATTGAAGCGAATTTGCGGCTAGTAGTCGCGATCGCCAAAAAATACCAGAAACGCAATATGGAATTCTTGGATTTAATCCAAGAAGGCACCCTCGGTTTAGAACGAGGAGTCGAAAAATTTGACCCGATGCGGGGATACAAATTTTCTACCTATGCCTACTGGTGGATTCGGCAAGCAATTACCCGTGCGATCGCCCAACACGCCCGCACAATTAGATTGCCAATTCACATCACCGAAAAACTCAACAAAATCAAAAAAGTGCAGCGGGAACTTACCCAGCAGTTGGGCCGATCTCCCTCCCCCGGGGAAATTGCCGCGGCCTTGGAACTGCACCCTTCCCAAATTCGGGAATACCTGCTGATGGCAAGACATCCAGTTTCTTTGGACTTGCGGGTAGGAGACAACCAAGATACCGAACTGCAAGAACTCTTAGAAGACGAAACTGCATCTCCCGACAACTACATTACCTCGGAATTGCTGCGGCAAGACCTCGATACTTTGATATCAGAACTTACCCCCCAGCAGCGAGATGTGATAATTCTGCGCTTCGGTTTGGAAGACGGCACAGAAATGTCTCTGGCGAAAGTGGGAGAACGCCTCAATCTCAGCCGGGAACGGGTGCGGCAGCTAGAACATCAAGCCCTTGCCCACCTGCGGCGCCGCCAATCTCAAGTCCGAGAATACTTGGCTAGTTAGTCACTAAAAAAGTTGAGATTTTGGGAAATCTCAACTTTTTTTACGTCTATACCAGTTTGAAAAAAGAATGTAACTGTAAGCCGGTGATTCACACAATTAGGCAATAGATCATTCCCAATTATTCCATTCTTTAATCTAAAACACGACTTACGCACTATCGAGCTTAAATCAAGGGTTTGAGATTGCTTCACTACGTTGTCTTGGGACAGAAAATCGTAGTATATGCGTCCAGGACTATAAAATTTAAAATCTAAAATGGTATTATTTGACGGGTCGATCGCCCGATCGGGGCGGACGCAAAATTTGTCAAAACTAATCTTACATTTAAGTTCAGGAACCGGGCGGGCGATTGTTCCTTCAAGTTAATAGCCAACATTAAGCCAAATACCCGGTTTCTCTACGATCTTTGTGAAACTGGTACAAGAGGCGCTTGGAACCAGGTATTTTAAATTTTGGGGTCTGGAGTGGTTTTGACTTATTTGATATTGACAGGAAGTTTAGAAGCGATTGCGATCGTGCTTGCTCTCTCGCCCGGTAACTTCAGCATCGCATTCCCCGCACGCCTGGTACAGGACTCGGACATCAAATCCGGCGTTTTAAGCTCGCAATCTCCCCCAAATCCTGCGCCAGATACAGCTAGCACAGGTTTAGCAGATGGCATTTACCTCTACGGCCAGTCGAGCAAGCCAGATGAAATTAAACAAGAATATTTGGTATTGGAAATGCGGCAGAGTAAGGTAGTCGGAGCTTTTTACCTGCCTCGGTCTGCTTTTTACTGTTTTTACGGCACAAGCGAGCGAACTCAGTTAAATTTAACAGTAGTTGACAGTTACGACGGCAGTCGCTCTCCCTACTCCGTAAATCTGCAACAGTATTACCCAATTTCCAGCATCAGCGACAACGATCGGCGCATCTTGGGTATTTGCAAAGAATCTCACAAACAGCAGGTGTGGGAAAAGTAGGAAACACGCGCTGCGCCACCAGTCAGGGTTCAGGAAACAGCGGTAAAATTGCTCCTGAGTTGAGAATTTCGGACGGACACCACACACATGGCAAGATGAAACTGCGTCGGAAAACACTATCGATCGTTGGCATTACCATCGCTGCATTGACTGGCATTCTGTATGTCGCCTCCTCAAGCATCCTCTTGGGCAGCCTGATCAAAGCAGAGGAACAAGAAGCCACACAGGTTGTCAAGGGAGTGCTCAGCGTGTTCGGGCAAACCGCAGACGACTTCAACTCGCGCTTTGCCGACTGGTCGGCCTGGAACGACACCTACGATTTTATCCAAAACCGCAACTCAAAATTCATTGCCTCCAATTTAATTCCAGAAGGGCTGGCTAATATAAGAGTTAATATAGCCGTATTTGTCAATACTTCTGGCGAAATAGTTTACGGTAGGGGTTTAGACAGCGAAAAGCTGAAATTAACGCCTGTTCCAGAAGCATTAAAACGGCGCATTTCTCTCAGCGACCCGCTGTTGCAGCACCGCAACGCCAAAAGCAGCCTCGCTGGTATCCTGCTGCTACCGTCAGGGCCAATACTGATTACTTCCCGGCCAATTGTCAGGACTAAAAGCACCGGCCCGATCCGAGGTACGCTGATATTCGGGCGCAATTTAGATGCTGCGGGCATTGCGAAGCTTTCTAAAATTACTCGCTTGCCGCTAATCGTACACAGCGTTAATGAGCCTGGGTTGCCTGCTGACTTTCAGAAAGCGCGGGAGAAACTGTCGGAAAAAAAGCCGATTTTG
The DNA here is from genome assembly GCF_036701945.1 of Microcoleus sp. MON1_C1. Taxonomy (NCBI): domain Bacteria; kingdom Bacillati; phylum Cyanobacteriota; class Cyanophyceae; order Oscillatoriales; family Microcoleaceae; genus Microcoleus; species Microcoleus sp. MON1_C1. The sequence continues at coordinate 18,048 of NZ_JAUBRO010000030.1, forward strand.
GTGCGTCCTTTAAGCGAAGAGTCGATCGCGGGTTACGCCCTGATCCGCGATATTTACAACCAACCTGCGCTGCTATTGCGGGTGGATATCCCCAGAGAAATATATCGGCAAGGTCACATTAGTTTGCTGTACCTGCTGGGATCTGTAGCGTTAGCGGGAGTTGGGTTGGTCGGGTGCACTCTGCTACTGCTAGAGCGTCTGGTGCTGTCTCGGTTGAGCGGTTTGGCGAAAGCAGTGAACCACGTCAGCAGCAGCCAAGACCTCTCGGTGCGACTGCCGGTTACGGGTGAAGATGAGTTGTCAGACCTTGCCCATACTATCAACGGAATGTTGAGTGCGATCGCCCAAGCCGAAAGCGAACAACTTGAGGAAAAAGCCCGCTATCGAGCGGTAGTCGAGCAAGCTACAGATTGTATTTTCCTATGGGACGCTCAAACCAAACGCCTTTTGGAAGCCAATACAGCGTTTAGAGACTTGCTCGATTACAGTCTGGATGCGATTTCGCAACTAACTATTTACGATATCATCGCTTACTCTAAAGACATAATTGACAACAATATCGAGTTGCTGCTGACGAACAAACAATTCAGAATTGGCGAAGTTCTCTACCGCCGCCGAGACGGTTCCTGCGTGGACGTGGAAGTGAGCGGGAGCGTGATTTCCTACGGCGGCCGCGAGATTATTTGCACGGTTGTCCGGGACATTACCGAGCGCAAACAAGCCGAAGCCGAACTGCGAGCCTCGGAAGAACGCTACAGACTTTTGTTTAAAAATAACCCCCATCCGATGTGGGTTTACGATTTAGAAACTCTAGAATTTATAGCCGTCAATCAGGCTGCTGTCCAACACTACGGCTACACTCGCGACGAATTTCTCAACATGACCGTTGCGGACATTCGTCCCCCCCAAGAGCTGCCGAGATTGCTAGAAAATATCTCCCAAGTAGATGCCGGTATTGAGTTTGCAGGTGTATGGCAGCACCAGAAAAAAGACGGAACAATTATTGATGTTGAAATTACTTCTTATGCTCTGGTATTTGATAGCAGAAATGCTGAATTAGTGCTTGCTCACGACGTGACCGACCGCTTGCAAGCCGAGGCAGAACTCTACAAGGCAAAGGAAGCCGCAGAAGCAGCTAGTTTGGCTAAAAGTCAGTTTTTGGCTAACATGAGCCACGAACTGCGAACTCCTCTGAATGCGATTATCGGTTACAGCGAGATTCTGCAAGAAGAGGCTTTAGATTTGGGCGAAGAAAATTTTGTATCGGATTTGGAGAGAATTCACCATTCAGGCCAGCTTTTACTTTCTTTAATTAATGATATTCTGGACTTGTCGAAGATTGAAGCCGGTCACGCGGAACTTGAATTAGAAACTTTTGACGTGTCGGAGGCAGTTCTAGATGTAGCCAGAACTGTGGAACCGCTATTTTTGCGAAACACTAATCGCCTGAATGTGGAGTGTCCTAATAATATTGGCGAATTGTATTCCGATCAAACTAAGTTTACTCAAATTTTGTTTAATTTGCTCAGTAATGCAGCTAAGTTTACTCATAAAGGAACAGTTACACTCAGCGTAGAAAGAATAAAAAATGACGAGAATAGTGGGAATTCCGAACAGTTAATTATTAAGTGTACTGATACGGGGATTGGGATTACTCCTGAACAGCTACAAAAGTTATTTCAACCTTTTACGCAAGCTGATGCTTCGACTACCCGCAAGTACGGAGGTACGGGTTTGGGCTTGGCAATAGCGCAGAAATACTCTCAGATGCTGGGGGGAGAAATTACTGTGAGTAGCGAGTTTGGCAAGGGGTCAACTTTTACTCTGATATTGCCAGCATAGCTCTTTTTTAAATTTTAGAGAGGCGCCAAAGTCTTGACTACAAACAATATTAATACTCAATGCCTGGTTGAGCTTTAATCCCTTGTTCTCGGAATGGATGCTTAACTAAAGTCATTTCTGTCACTAAGTCTGCCCGTTCGATTAGCGCTGGCGGGGCGCCTCTGCCTGTTAAAATAATGTGGGTTTCTTCTGGTTTTTGTTCTAACCCGGAAAGCACTTGCTCGACTTGCAAATAACCTAGTTTTAATGCTATATTGACTTCATCTAAAAGAACTAATTTAAATTCGGGATTGCAGATGAAAGTTAGGGATTTTTCCCAGGCTTTTTGAGCTGTTTCGATATCTCGCTCGCGGTTTTGCGTGTCCCAGGTAAAGCCTTCCCCCATTGCGTGGAATTCTAGCTGTTTTTCCCAGAGTTGAAAAACGGCTTTTTCTGCGGGTTCCCAAGCTCCCTTGATAAATTGTACTATAGCGACGCGGTATCCGTGACCGAGCGATCGCACAACCATTCCCAAAGCGGCTGTAGTTTTGCCTTTCCCGTTACCAGTATTGACTATAATTAAACCTTTTTCTTTTGAGGAGTTAGCGATTCGCTGCGCCTGTACTTCTTGGCGGCGCTGCATTTTCTGTTTGTGCTGTTCGGCTGTTAGGGAAGTTGTTTCTTTAGTTTCCATTAGATTTTTTTAACCGCAGATGAACGCCAATAGACGCTGATGGATGCAGACTTTTTAGTTATTGCCAGACTAGCTGCAAGTTTAGCACGAAACCGGGCAAAACATCTTCTCCTGAAAGTTCGGCGGGAGATTCCAGTATTTCTACTTCTTGTCCTGGGCGATAGATTTCGACTCGGCGGGTTTTGCGGTTGATTAACCAACCTAGTTTTACTTGGTTGTTCATGTATTCTTGCATTTTGTCTTGGGTATCTTTTAAACTATCGGTGGGCGACATTAATTCCAAGACAAAATCTGGGGCGATGGGAGGGAATTTTTGTTTTTGTTCGGGAGTAAGTGCGTCCCATCTTTCCTTTTTTATCCAAGAGACATCGGGAGAACGATTTGCACCGCTGGGCAGTTTGAAGCAAGTTGAAGAATCGAAACAAATTCCCAGTTGGGTTTGTCGGTTCCAAATCACAAAATCCGCATTAATTTCTGAGTTATAACTTCCGGTTTCTCCTCCCGTAGGTGGCATGATGATTATTTCTCCTTTGGCGTTGCGTTCAAATTTGACATCGGGGTTTTCGCGACACAGTTGATAAAATTGGTCGTCGGTTAGTTTAACTATGGAGTTGAAGTTGATGGTAACTGCTATCATGGTATTTTATCAGGATGCGTTGGGATTTTTAAGCCACATAATGTATATGAATGCGGATAAATGCCGAGCGATGCCGATGCTGTAAATATTATTGAGGTGGGAAGAAGGATTTGAGTTGTATTTTTTGGGAGGCACTGGTGATATCATTATATCATCTACTTATAACTAACTCTCAAAATTTTTATATAAAGCTTTTAGGAGGAAACACTTACAGACATACCAATAATAAAACGCAATGTTGATTTCGCTAAACAATTTAGGTACTCCCTCTAGTAAGCTGGAAAATATTTTGTTTTTTAAATGCAGGGAATCCACGCCGATAGCAAAAAACAACAAGCCCAAACCAGCTAACAATATTGGGTAGGGAGTCAACTGTAGTTCTCGCCGAAAAAAACATCCGTAGGAGCACAAAACAACGGCGTACAAAAGGCTTACTCCTAGCTTTGGAATGCCTAAGGCTATCATATATATATGAATTCTGTAACTGTGATTCAGCAGAAATCCACCTGTTAAAAGAGCGGAGAAGAGAATAAATCGATTTTCGGAATTGCGCGGTTGAAGACTTTGAGCTAGTCCATAGGTGAAAGTACAAACAATGACTGGTACAGAACATAAAATCTGGAATATCCGAGTTAACAAGGCGACATTGGGATTGGGAGAAAAATAAGGGTGAAAGAATAAATCGCTGACTTTTAAGCCGGAAAGTTGAGTTAAAAGTATCAGCAGCGCCACTAGGAAGAAGGATAAACAATTTAGTCGGACAACCAAGCGAGAAATAGTCATCAGCAATTAATACCAAAAATTAGGTTTACTGCCAAAATACAAAAAAATTATATCACCAATATCTCTGGAGATTTTGCTAAACTTAATCAGGAGTGTTATCAAAACAAGGAGACAGTCATGCTGTCAGTGAAAGAAGCAGAATCGATCGTTCTAAATTTGGCGCAACCCCTCGACAGTCAGCGGGATGTAGAAACTGTAGACTTGCTGGCAGCATCGGGGCGCATTTTGGCTGCCCCCGTAACTGGTTCCCTTGATTTTCCTTATTGGGATAATTCAGCAATGGATGGGTACGCGGTGCGGTTTGCTGATGTTGAAAATTGTAGCGCCGAAAAACCAGTGGTACTCGAAGTAGTTGAAGAGATTCCAGCCGGATATCAGCCTCAAAATACCGTCCAATCGGGGCAAGCGGCGCGAATTTTTACGGGTGGAGTGATGCCAGCGGGTGCTGATACGGTGGTAATGCAGGAAGAAACAAGGCGTGAGGGCGATCGCATTTTTATCTTAGTTTCTCCTGAAAAACCGCAAGCATTTGTCAGGCACAAAGGCGCTTTTTATCAAGCAGGAACACCTTTGCTAACTCCCGGTACAGTTATCAACGCCCCAGAAATGGCGGTGTTAGCAACTGCCCAGTGCATTCAAGTTCCAGTTTATCGGCGGCTGCGGGTGGCAATTTTTTCTACGGGTGACGAATTGGTATCGCCTGACGAACCTTTGGCACCGGGGAAACTGGTAGACTCGAATCAGTATGCTTTGACCGTTTTGTTGGCACAAATGGGATTTGAACCGATTCGATTGGGAATTGTTCCTGATAATGAAGATGCCTTAAACAAGGCGATATCCCGGGCTGTTGCGACGGCGGATGTGGTGCTTTCTACGGGGGGCGTCTCGGTAGGAGACTACGATTATGTCGAGAAAATTTTGGCGGATTTGGGAGGAAAAGTTCACATTAGTTCTGTGGCGATTAAGCCGGGGAAACCTTTAACGGTTGCTGAGTTTAAACGAGGTGAAAAAAATGATGATTCTCCGAGTTTTAGTTCAGATTGTCTCTATTTTGGTTTGCCGGGAAATCCGGTTTCGGCTTTAGTCTGCTGTTGGCGGTTTGTTGTGCCTGCTTTGAGAAAAATTTCTGGGCTTGCCGCGGATGCTTGGGGGCCGGAGTTTGTCAAAGCTAGGTGTAATGCTGAATTGCGATCGCCTGGCCGGCGCGAAACTTATGTTTGGGGTAAACTACATTTAGTTGCGGGAGTGTGGGAATTTGAACCTGCTAGCGGCAGCCAAAATTCAGCGAATTTAATTAACCTCGCCAATACAAGTGGTTTAGCAGTTTTGCCACCAGCGGAAACCGGGATTTTACCAGGTGAATTCGTGGAGGTTTTAAAAGTTAGTCAGTATTTATAGCCTTTCTCAGTAACATGAGGTGCACGCTTGATATAGGGCATAGGGCATAGGGCATAGGGCATAGGGCATACCTCACTTTATTGAGAACTGCTATAGTTGTTATTTGTTAGTTGTTATTGGTTCGGTGTAAGTTGATGTAAAATATTAATAACTAAGTAATCTTCTTCCTTCTTTCTCCCTTCTTCCTTCTTCCTTCTTCCTTCTTCCTTCTTCCTGACATCCGTTACACAATCCGTTGCCGAACTTCCTTCGTATTATTATGAGAATTTTAATTGTTGAAGATGACCCGATGATGCAACTGGGATTAGAGCAAGTTTTAGCCGATTCCCCAGAAATAGAAATAGTAGGACAAGCAGAAGACGGCTATTTAGGCGTAGCAGCCGCACTGAAACTCAAACCTGATATTATTGTGATGGATATCGGTTTGCCGCGGCTCGACGGCATAGCAGCGACGCAGCAAATTAAAGCACAACTGCCAGAAGTTAGAGTAGTAATGTTAACTTCTCACACGGCAGAAACTGAAATTATTGCTGCCCTTTCTAGTGGTGCTGATGCTTATTGTATTAAAGGTGCTTCCGTAGACAGGCTGTTAGCAGCAATTGCAGCCGCAGCAGAGGGAGCTACATACCTTGACCCTCAAATTGCGCGCACTGTCATCGAGCACCTCAAACCCCCGATACCTGCCTCTACAACTACTTTTGGTCAGTTGTCGCAGCGGGAATTGGAGGTGTTAAAATTAATGGTGGAAGGTAACAGCAATCCCGAGATAGCAGCGGCGCTTTACTTGAGTCCAAATACGATTAAAACTCACGTTCGCGGTATTATGAATAAGTTGGCAGTGGATGACCGCGTGCAAGCAGCAGTTGTAGCGCTGAGAACTGGATTAGTGTAAAGAAGGAAGAAGGCAGAAGGAAGAGGGAATAAAAATAATTCAACATTTTTCAGTTGCTTTCTTCCCAATTCCCCATTGCGGATTCCCAATTCCCAACACCAAATTCCCATTATCAATTACTAGCAATTTGAGTGATATAATCTATGTCTGAGTGGATAGAAATCGGTAAAATTGTAGCAGCTCAAGGTTTGGACGGGGAAGTGCGAGTCTATCCCGATTCGGATTTCCCGGAAAGGTTTATCGAACCGGGGAAGCGGTGGATTTTGCGCCCTAACAAAAGTGAACCGGAACCGATCGAGTTTTTGGGCGGTCGCTACATTCCCGGCAAAGGGCTGTATGCTGTAGAGCTAGAGGGTGTGGAAGACCGCGATAGTGCTGAGGCGCTGCGGGGCTGTAAGTTGTTTGTTGAAAAGACCGATCGACCTTACCTCGAATCTGATGAGTTTTACGTCCAAGATTTGATCGGTATGGAAGTTTTTAACCAGTTAACCGGGGAAATTTTAGGCAAGGTAAGTGATATTATTCCTGCAGGTAACGACCTTTTAGAAGTAGAAACGAATCTAACGCCGCCGGAAACTGTCGCCGCAGAATTAGAAAAGCCAAAACAGCCGGAAACTCCCAAAGCCAACGCTGACCCCAGAAATACCCGCAAACCACGGAATATTCGCGTTAAAGAGCCTAAATCCACAAAAATTTTGATTCCTTTTGTGGAAGAGATTGTGCCAGTTGTTGACTTAGAACAAGGCCGAATTGAAATTGTGCCTCCTCCTGGTTTATTGGAATAATATCATTTCTGGTCAATCGACCGGATATGATAGAACAATTCTAAATAAGTCGTAAATTTTTTACCCCACCCCAACCCTCCCCTTGGTAAGGGGAGGCAGTAAGCAATTCACGAATGATGCGAGGATTGCTATATTAGTTATTTAAAATTCCCACTTCTCAATTCCCCATATTAATCTTTTTCTTTATTTGTGTACCGCACTATCAAGTAACTGATAGAAAGCGCGAAAATTGCAATCGCCAAACCAATCAAGTCGGCTGCTGTTTTCTTTTCCAGGTCAAGAATGATGATTTTTCGAGATACTGCTATCAAAGAAGTTACAATAACTAGCTCTACTTGAATTACGTGCTTTTTCAGATAAGCTGTAATATTTTCCAAGATTTCCAGAGCAATTAAAACATTTAAAAATAACCCAAATATGACAAACAACGTGTCTTTTAACAAATTATCACTGTGGTTTACCAATTCTTTGGCTAAAAACACCAGCAAATCGCAAACGCTGACGATAATTACCAAAATCATCGCCAGTGATAAAATTTTCGATATTATTACCTCTACACTTTCCGTAAAATGCAGAAAATTTTCTTCATTCCCTAACTTAGAAATTTGCCTAAATATTTTTTTCAGCATACCGGTGATTTAGTCATCTTTCTTGATGATTCTGTCATTGTTCGGTACACTTTGCAAGGGTTTAACTCTGGGATTGCCTGGTTTCGCTGTGCCACCCTGGTGCTGGACAAGGGTTCTTTATCTACCTGTTATATTTTATAATTTTTCGTGTCACCTAGGAATCGATCGCACGCGATCGAACTCCTGATTAATAATTTTTGCCATAAAAAAGCCTCAAACTATTGTCTAGCAATATTTTGAGGCTTTTAAGGCGCGGTGCAATCACTGAACTAACTATCCATTCTCAACAGAGAATGATCGTTGATTCCCAGCTTGCTCCGACGCAATATACAAGATAGCTAAAAATTTAGCTCGGGTGGTTTAGTAGCGACGAGAATTGCCACCGCGATCGTTGTTACCCCAGTTACCGCTGTTAGAAGAACCACGTTCTTCGCGGGGTTTTGCCTTATTGACCTTGAGGTCGCGACCCATCCACTCAGCACCGTCAAGAGCCTCAATGGCTGCGGCTTCTTCGGCTTCAGTAGACATTTCTACAAAAGCGAAGCCCCGCATCCGACCTGTTTCCCGGTCAGCAGGCAACTGAACGCGCTTTACTGTTCCGTACTCTCCAAAAGTTTGGTTGAGGTGCTCCTGCGTTACTTCGTAGGATAAATTGCCGACATAGATTGACATTGAACATTCTCCAGAATCAGAGTGTGTAGAGATTTAAATCCGGAGGAACGCCGATCGAACGAACTGTACTGCCGAAAATAAAGCCTTGTAAAACCATCATAGCACCTTGAGGTGCAAACGGCAATTGTCTGACTCGATTAATTAAAAAGAAAGCAGAAGCTATTCGCCACAAGGCATTCTGCGGAAGCAAAAACCCCCAATCAAGAAGGAACAACTCAGAATAAATAAATTTAATTTTTCTTGTTCCCGGGCTCTGCCGGGGAAACCCAGTTCTTAGGCTGCGTAATGGCATAACGATTTTAGGTTTTAGATCTGGGATTTGGGATTTAAGATTTATGTGTAGGGTATGTCCGGGTTCACAATTGCTCGATCGAAAGAGGTTGTTACCCGAAAAACGGATACAAGCCTCCCACTCCTGTCTTGGAGAGATCCCAATTTTAGACTCTTGTTCAAAATCCCACATCTATCTGTGGAGTAAATCTCAAATCGTTCGGCTCAGAGCGATTGACTAAGCGCTTGTCGAACGTCTCGCCGAACATCAACCCGGTTCATCCCCATGTCGATCGCCCGGGGCTTCCCGCTCGTTCTTCGGTGAGTTGTAACATCCCGTAGTTGGACGGCAGCTCAAGAAGTGACGGCGAGAGTGGATTTTGCCCAATTAAATTCCTCAACTTCTGCAGCAACTTCTGATCCAACTTCCGCCGCAGTTTCGGCCCCAACCAGCACCAACTGCACCGCACAAGCTTTTAACTCGGGCTGTTTGGAATCTGGACAGCTTGCAGCATGAGTCATAGCATTGGCTTCAGCACCTTCAGCCCACAGAGAACCCCAGTGCATGGGTACAAATAGCGTACCCGGGGCGATCGCCTTTGTGAGTTTTGCCGGAAACTGCGCCTTGCCGCGGCGCGATCGAACTTCCAGCAAATCCCCCTCCTTAATCTGCAATTTGGCAGCATCGCGGGGGTGAATTTCCAAAAACGGGTCCGGGTGCAATTGATTAATTTTTTCTGTTCTACCCGTCCGCGTCATCGTGTGCCAGTGTCCGTAAACTCTTCCTGTCGTTAACACAAACGGATAGTTCGGATCGGGAGGTTCTGCCAGTCCCCGGGAGTGATAGGCCGAAAATCTCGCCCGCGCATCAGGAGTGTGAAAACGCCTGTCAGTATACAGCCGTTTCGCTTCGTTCGCTGGATGCACAGGCTCGTTTTCCCGGCAAGGCCACTGCTGCGGCCCTTCTTGGCGGATGTATTCGTGGCTCAGACCGGTCATGTCGCAAGGCTGGCCGCGCGTCAACTGCGCGTACTCTGTAAAAACCTCCGCACTGTTCTCGAAAGCAAAGTGTTCGGCAAAACCCAACCGCCGTCCCACCTCGGCGAAAATGCTCCAGTCGTCGCGGGCTTCCCCGGAGGGAGTGTCGAAACCCGGACAAAAGGTAACGCGGCGTTCGGAATTCGTCATTACTCCGGTTTTTTCGCTCCACTGCGTTGCCGGCAGCAGGATGTGAGCGTAGGCCGAGGTTTCAGTGGGATAGTAAGCTTCTTGATAAATAGTAAAGGGCGATCGCAGCAAAGCGGCTTTAGTGCGTTCCAAATCCGGCATACTCACCACCGGATTAGTAGCTGCAATCCACAGCAACTCGACTTCGCCACTTTCCAAACCGGTAATCATCTCCCAAGCTGTGCGGCCCGGATTCGGGGAAATGCTTCCCGGTGCGATTCCCCAAAACTCCTCGACTTGGGTTCTGTGTTCGGTATTTTTCACAAATCGGTAGCCTGGGAGCAAATGAGACAGTCCTCCGGCTTCCCGCCCTCCCATCGCGTTTGGCTGACCGGTGAGGGAAAACGGGCCACTTCCCGGTTTGCCGATTTGACCGGTCATCAAGTGCAAATTAATCAGCGATCGCACCTTTGCCGTGCCTTCCGACGACTGATTCATCCCCATCGACCACAGCGACAAAACCCGCTGCGACTGTTCCCAGTAGTTGGCCGCCGTTTCTAACTCGCTGACAGTAATGCCGCAGCGCGAGGCTACAAACTCCGGCGTGTAGCTGCTAATAACCTCAGCAAAAGCTGAAAAATTCGCCGTGCATTCTTCAATAAACTCAGAATCTATTGCTTGCCTGCGTAACAGCAAATATGCAATTCCGTTAAGCAAATCTATATCTGTACCTGGTTTAATTGCTAAGTGCAAATCCGCCGCTTCAGCAGTCGGAGTCCGCCTTGGATCTACCACAATCATCTTGACATTGGGATTTTTTTTGTGGTATTTTGCTAATCGATTAAATACGATCGGATGGCATTCCGCTGTATTGCTGCCGATAATAAAAGCGCAATCTGTTAATTCTAAATCGTCGTAACAGCAAGGCGGCCCGTCCGAGCCAAAGCTTTGAACGTATCCAGAGACTGCTGAAGACATACACAAGCGAGAATTAGCATCAAAATTATTAGTACCCAGACAACCTTTCATTAGTTTCTGGGCAATATAATAATCTTCTGTTGCGAATTGACCCGAACCGTAAACGCACAAAGCATCGGGGCCGCTGGTGCTGCGAATTGTTTGGATGCGGTTAACAATTGCATCAAGAGCTTCGTCCCAGCTAGCGCGGCGGAACGGTTGGTCGAGAGTATCTCGCATCATTGGATACAGTAGCCGATCGCTCCGAATGGACTCTGCTACGGTTGCTCCCTTAATACAAACCATGCCCTGACTCGATGGGTGATTGCGATCGCCCCGCACTTTCCAACTTTGTTTTTTGTCGGGAACAACTTCTAGACCGCAACCTACACCGCAGTAAGGGCAAAGAGTTTTTATAGTTTCCATCTGTTGATTTTAGATGCTAATTTTTGAAAGCTAATGGGTAATTCGTAATTTGTCATTATAGCCGGAACTGAGAGCTCCTGCAAATAACGTGTCAATCATTACTAAATTTTCCCATTTATACTTCCCAGAAACGGACAATACCCTGATTTAAAATTACCCGCTATCTTACTAAAAATCGCGCTTGCTCTCGCTTATAGTAAGCTTCTGGCTGCTCCTAAATCTTCCTCAAACAGAGGAAATTATAACCTAACTCTTGTCACCCCCAAGAAGGGGGGCTAAGAGGAATTTTTGCCTAGTTCTAACAGCGCCCAGGTACTACTTTTGACCTAGTTGTTGATAGCAATGTGAGATTTAGTGCGGGAGTTTTATGCCGCCTACTTCCCTGATTTTACTTCAAATACGCCACCGTTGGTGGGGCTAAAAGTTACTTGGAAGTCAGCAGTTTTTTCAGCGCCTGCAGTGGCACCGGCAGGAGTTTGCAAAACAGGCAGAGGAGTTTCTTTGAGGAAATCTTTAGCTGCTTTATTTGTGGGATCGAACTGTAGGATATCGCCGTTTTGTTTTACTTTGACCCGATAAGTCAAGCTTTCGGTAAATGTCGGAGTTGTTCTCCATTTTTGGTCGATTTGTGCATACAACTTCTGTCCGATCGCATCGAGTTCGGCTTGGTCAGAAATCTCTGATGTGGCACTGGTTGCTGCATTGGGCGCGACGGCGCTGTTAGCAGCAGCGATGGCTGCAGGGCTGGCATTCGGCGCAGGACTTGCAGCAGCGATGGCTGCAGGGCTGGCATTCGGCGCAGGACTTGCAGCAGCGATGGCTGCAGAGCTGGCATCCGGTGCAGGACTTGCAGCAGCGATGGGCGCAGGACTTGCAGCAGCAGCGATGGCTGCAGGGCTTGCAGCAGCGATGGGTGCAGGGCTAGCATTCGGTGTGGCGATGATCGAACTTGCTGCGATTTGCGGGCTGGGGGGAGAACTAACAACCGCCGCCGCAGGCGGCGCCTGCGGTGCAGTTTCTTCTAGTTTCGCTTGCTTTAGCTGGCTGGAAACAACAGACATATTGACGGCAGCTAAAGTAACCATTGCTACGAACCACGAGGCTGCCAGGATGCCGCGTTTGATCGGCGAAGCTTCTAGGGGTTCGGCAGCGTGAGACACAAAAGGTGCAGGTGCGATCGGCGTGTTAGCAACCGCAGGCTTTTTGCTAGCAGGTAATGGCATCGGTAGCGCGACGGCTTCTGTCTCGGAGTCCGTTGCTTCACCTTCTTCGTGGTGCGCGTAGCGAGAAAACAAGAACTCCAAAGCAAAGTTGCGAAGTTCGTAGTATTTCGGGTCTTCCATAATCCGCGCCCGGTTGCGGGGACGGCTGAACGGAACGTGCATATCTTCGCCGATGGAAGCTGCTGGCCCGTTGGTCATCATCACGATGCGATCGGCCAAAAACAAAGCTTCATCAATATCGTGAGTAATCATAATGACGGTAATTTTTTCCTTCCGCCAAATTTTAAGCAATTCTTCCTGCAACTCTTCCCGGGTAATCGGGTCTAGAGCTCCGAAAGGTTCGTCCAAAATCAACAGTTTGGGGCGAGTTGCCAGAGCTCGGGCGATCGCCACCCGCTGTTTCATCCCCCCGGACAATTGGCCCGGTCTTTTGTTACAAGCTTCGGTCAGCCCCACTAATTCCAAGTGTTCCTTGACGATCGTATTGTGTTCGTCTGCGGACTTTTCCGGGTAAACATTTTCAACGCCGAGGTGAATGTTTTCAGTAGCAGTCAGCCACGGTAGCAGCGAGTAGTTTTGAAACACCACCATGCGATCGGGGCCTGGTTCAGTAATCTGCGAACCTTCCAGGGCTACTTCTCCGTTTGTCGGCCCGTTGAATCCCGCAATCATATTCAGCAAAGTGGATTTGCCGCAGCCCGAGTGACCGATCAAACAAATAAATTCGCCTTCATTAATAGTCAGGTTTACACCGTCGAGAACGACGTAAGGGCCTTTAGGAGTTTCGTAGACTTTCGATACGTCTTTAATAGTAAGAAAGTCTTGCTTGGGCGTTTGAATTGTGGTGGTTGTTTGGGGGGTGTTTAGAGTTTGCATTTTTTCAGGATTTGGATTTTGGGTCGGGGAATTAGACATGACAGCTTTCGATTGAGAATTTGAAATTAGGGATTGAGGAAGGGGAAAATGTGGAGTCTTGTTTCCTGATTTCTTGCTCTTCATTCCCTCTTCCTATTTGCTGGTTATGCTGGCAGTTTGATGGAACACTGACTGCCTATTTGTTCAATTAAGATTTCTTCAATGCGGACGGCGCGCTTAATTTTGACATTCTGAAGATATTGGATCGGGTCGTCTAGATTAAACACAGTGCCGTCAAATAGCTCGATCGTCCGGCGATCTCTGGCGATATCCGGCAAGCCCAATTCGCGCACTGCTTGACCGAAAACATCGGGCCGCAAAACTCGATCGACCACTTCCACCCAGTTTTTCGGGAACGGGATCAGCCCCCAGCGAGCCATCTGCGCCATCACCCACACCATTTCTAGGCGGTCTGGAAAATTGGTTTTGTCAACGTAGAACTGGTTGAAATTGTAGAGCATCTCGGGTTCTGCCTCCGTACCGGAGTTGTACGGGTCGAGGAACCCCGGACGGATGTCTTTCGGATCGGCGCCGATGTATTGTTCTTGGCTAATCAATGCTAGGACTTCTTCGCGGTTGCGGCGGTCGTCGCAGTAGTCGCAGGCTTCCAAAAGTGCTTTGACGAGGGCGAGGTGGGTTTGAGGATATTTCTGAGCCCAATCTTCGGTAACACCGAGAACTTTTTCGATGTGTCCGGGCAAAATATCGAGGGAACGGGCCATGACAAAACCCGTACCGCTGTTGACTGCGTGGGAGTTCCAGGGGTCGCCTGAGCAGTAGCCGTCAATGTTGCCTGCTTTTAAATTCGATACCATCTGCGGGGGCGGAATTACGGTCAAGCCCACGTCGAGGTCGGGGTCGATGCCGCCGGCGGCCAGCCAGTAGCGGAACAGCAGATTGTGCATGGAGGCGGAGTGTACCATGCCCAAGGTGTGGACTTTATCGGGACTCTTGGCGATCGCAGCTTTGAAATCCTCTAATGTCCGAATGCCTTGTTTGTAAAGGTCTTTGCTGAAAACAATTGAATTGCCGTTGCGCGACAGCGTGAGGGCGCTACAGACGGGTACAGGGGCTTGACCGTCCATGCCCAACAGCATGGCGATCGGCATTCCTGCGACCATTTGTGCCGCGTCTAGCCGTCCTTCGGCGACTCCTTGGGCGATCGCTTTCCAGCTAGGTTCGCGGCTGAGAGTAACTTCTTCCAAGCCGTGGGCTTGAAAAAATCCTTTTTCTTTGGCTACCACTAACGGGGCGCAGTCGGTGAGGGGAATAAAGCCGATGTCGAGGTTGATTTTTTCCAGACCGTTGCGGGCGATGACAGGCGGTTGTTGTTTTGCCCTGCGCTGTTTGACCCGCTTTTGCTGGTTGAGGAAGTAAACCATTTCGTTACGCAGCGCGTAGTAACTCGGATGGTTGACAACTTCCATGCGCTTGCGGGGGCGGGGAATGTTCACTTCGAGGATTTGCCCGATTTGCGCTTCTGGGCCGTTGGTGAGCATCACAATGCGATCGCTCAGCAATAAAGCTTCGTCCACGTCGTGAGTTACCATCACGCTGGTGACTTTGCTTTCCTCGCAAATTTTCATCAACTGGTCTTGCAAACCGCCGCGAGTTAAGGCATCGAGGGCTCCGAAGGGTTCGTCTAGCAGCAGCAATTTTGGGCGAATCGCCAGGGCGCGGGCGATCGCAACTCTTTGTTTCATCCCGCCAGAAATTTCGCCCGGGCGTTTGTCCGCGGCGTGTCCGAGTCCGACCAATTTAATGTGGTGTTCGATCACCAACTCGCGATCTTCTTTAGAGTTACCGCTGTAAATTTCCTCTACTGCTAGGGCAATATTTTCGCGCACCGTCAGCCAAGGTAGCAGCGAGTAATTTTGAAACACCACCATTCTGTCGGGGCCTGGATCGCGGACTTCGCGTCCTTCTAAAGTAATCCCGCCCTGACTTGCTTTGTCGAGACCGGCGATGATATTTAGCAGTGTAGATTTGCCACAGCCCGAGTGCCCAATTAAGGTGATGAATTCTCCTTTTTTAATTTTCAGTTCGATATTTTTAAGAGCGATGTATTGCTCTCCATTGGGCAAGTTAAATACGCGGTCAACGTGGTCTACTTCAACAAATACTGACATGGCAATTTTAGGTTAGTTTGTAATTTGTATGATGCTGATTATTAATTGGGCATTGGCCATTGGGCATTGGGGATTGGGCATTGGGCATTGGCCATTGGGCATTGGCCATTAATTTATAACTAATTTCTAGCAGTTTGTAGTGGGCAACCATTCCCCATTCCCCATTCCCCATGCCGGATGCCCTATGCCCTATGCCCTATGCCCTATGCCCTATGCCCTATGCCCAAATTCTATTTCTGTTCTTCAGGAACAACTTTGGAAGCGATGAAACCCACCATTCTGTCTAAAATCAAACCGACGATTCCTACATAAAGCACTGCTAGAATCACTGCACTGAGTCGAGAACTGTTGTAAGAGTCCCAGATGAAGAAGCCGATGCCGACGCCGCCGACTAACATTTCGGCAGCTACGATCGCCAGCCAAGACAAACCGATGCCAATTCTCAAGCCAGTGAAGATGTAAGGAACTGAAGAAGGGAGCAGGATTTTCCAGAAGTATTTTTGGTTGGGGAGGCGCAATACGCGGGCGACGTTTCTGTAGTCTTGGGGTATTTGTTGAACGCCTACTGTGGTGTTAATTAGAATCGGCCATATTGCTGTAATTAAGATTACGAAAAGAGCTGAAACTTCGTTAGCTTTCATCCCCATGCCTTCAAAGGGATTGAACTGTTGAAATACAGCCAGGGCGATCGGCAGCCAAGCTAGGGGCGGGATAGTTCTGAATACTTGAAACAGCGGGTCTAAAGCATCGAACATTAAGGAGTTGGTGCCGATGAGGATTCCCAAACTGATGCCGAGAACTGCGGCCAAAGTAAAGCCGATCGCCACCCGCTGCAAGCTAGCCAAAATTTGCCAGAACAAGCCTTTGTCTGTACCGCCGTTGTCGAAGAAAGGATTGATAATCAGCTCCCAGGTTTCTTGGACAGCTTTGATTGGTCCCGGCAAGCTGGACTCGGGACTGTGGCAGAGGATTTGCCAGATTATGAGCAGAACTGTAATTGCTACCAGCGGGCGGATGATTTTTCGGCGGTTTTTTTGAACGTGATCCAGAACGAAATTTACTGGATTTTTGCTTTTAGTAACAGCGAGATTTGTTGCCATTTTTGTTTTTGCAGTTTTGTGAATAATCGATTATTTGTAGATACTTGGAACAGAGTTCAACTGGTTTTGCCCCTGGAACGAACCCTGCGTTTCACTCGATCCAACACCGTCAATTTTAGGTATTTGTCAACTGTTAACAGTTAACAGTCAACAGTCAACAGTCAACAAACTAATTATGCTTTTTTGATGGCCAGACCCTTCAGATATTCTTCGGGTTTTTCTGGGTCAAACTTCACGCCGTCAAAGAAGGTTTCGACACCGCGAGAACTGGTAGCAGGAATTTGGGCTGCAGGAACGCCAAGTGCTGTCGCTGCTGCTTTCCAAATATCTTCGCGGTTAACTTTATCAACCGTGGCTTTGATGTCGGTAGTTGCCGGGATATAACCCCAGCGAATATTTTCAGTTAAGAACCAAGCATCGTGACTCTTGTAGGGATAAGAAGCATTATCAGCCCAGAATTTCATAGCTACTGGGCTGGCAGCTTCAATGCGGCCGGTACCGTAGTCAACTTGACCTTTAGAGCGACCGATAATATCTGCTACTGGAACTTTTAACCACTTATCTTGAGAGATGATTTGGCACATCTCATCGTGATTTTCTGCCTTGTCGCACCACTGCTGGGCTTCCAGTACGGCCATTGTAATTGCTTTAGCAGCTTTGGGGTTTTTCTCAACCCAATCTCCTCTTAAAGCTAAAGCTTTTTCTGGGTGGTCTTTCCAAAGTTCTCCGGTTAATAAGGCGGTGTATCCTACCTTTTGAGTAACGAGCTGAGCATTCCAAGGTTCGCCTACGCAAAAGGCTTCCATGCTGCCAGATTTCATGTTCGCTACCATTTGGGGCGGCGGTATGGGAATCACGGAAACATCTGTATCTGGATTAATACCGCCGGCTGCTAGCCAGTAGCGCATCCACAAGTCGTGGGTACCGCCGGGAAAAGTTATAGCAACAGGAACGTTTTGATTGCCAAAAGCTGCTTTCAGGGGTGCGCTGTCTGTACCTACTTTTAAATCTAGGTATTTTTTGCTGAGGGAAATTGCTTGACCGTTAGTATTTAACCGCGCCACAATGTTCATCGGCACTGGCTGATTGCCTTTGGTAATAGTGCCTAATGTCATGTGGTAAGGCATCGGGGATAAAATGTGGGCTCCGTCAATGCCGCCTTTGTCGGAACCGAGTTCTAAGTTGTCGCGAGTAACTGGCCAAGATGCTTGTTTAGTAACTTGTACGTCTTTCATGCCGTACTTGGCAAATAACCCTTTTTCTTGGGCAATGATTAAGGGTGCTGAGTCGGTGAGGGCGATGAATCCGAGTTTGGCTGCGGTAACTTCTGGGGCGTCGGCAGGGTTGATGTTGACTGCTGGGGCGGCGCTGGGTGATGGGCCGCCGGCTGCGGGGGTGGCACTTCCGTTAGATGTGGTGGAACTGGAACTGCAACCGTGGGCTAGGAGGGTGCCGGCTGCTGTTGCTCCGGCGGTGATGATGAATTTTCTTCTCGAAAGGTTGCTCATTTGTCTTGAATTGTTGTTGTACTTTGAGATGGTGGAAATGTGAGATGTGAGATTAATTCGCGACCTTGGCATCGCATCTCACATTGTGAGATTAGGCGTCGATCGTCACTCTGCCGATCGCCCGCGCGCTGCAAGTTAAAATGAACCCTGGTTCTAAGCCGGCGGCCGCTTCGGGGTGGCTGTCGTAGGCCGCAATATTACCTTCTAGGAGTTTCTGCTTACAAGTGCCACAAACTCCCTTTCGGCAATCGCTGTCAAGTTCGACCCCGGCCCGTTCGGCAACATCGAGAATGTACTCATCTTCGCTGCAAGCAACTTCTTTGCCCGATCGAGCGAAAATGACAGTAGATGTCTGAGGTTTCGGTGCCTGGGCTGCCTTTTCGCCCTCCTCAACCGTCAATTGCAGTTGCCGCTGCAGCACAGCTACATCCCCTGTCATCTGTTTGGGAACTGCCCCAAACTGCTCGACTAACAGTTGATGCAGCACTGGTTTGAGGTCTTCGCAAGGGATGCTTTTTTGGACGCAAGTACCCAAATGAGCGTCTTTTCCGACTGTGCCTCCCATGTAAATGTCTACACCTTCGAGGGTTTTGCCGTTCTTGCGAACTTTTGTTCCCATCAAACCGATGTCTGCTACTTGGGGTTGACCGCAGGAATTGGGGCAACCCGTCCAGTGAATTCTCACAGGTTTGGGAAGTGAAAGTTCGACATCGAGTTCCTCAATCATTGCCACGGATCGGCTTTTGGTTTCGATGAGGGCGAAGTTGCAAAACTTGGCACCGGTGCAGGAAACCAAGGCTCGCATCAGCGGTGCGGGCTCGATGGAAAAACGCTGCAACAGCGGTTCTTTGACCAACGATTCAATCCGCGACTCGGGAACGTTGGGAATAATCACGTTTTCTTCCACAGTGAGCCTGAGCTCGCCGCTGCCGTAAACCTCGGCGATTCTGGCCAAATCGAACAAATCCGATGCCTGCAGCCGTCCGACTGGAACGTGCAGCCCTACATAGTTGAGCCCTGATTGTTTTTGGGGGTAGATGCCGATGTGGTCGCGTTTGTCCCAGGTGATTTCATCTTTGGGCGCGGCGGCGGGCAAAGTGCGACCTAATTCTTGTTCGACTTCGGCTCGGAATTGTTCGATTCCGAGTTCGTCAATCAGCCACATCAGTCGCGATTTTTGGCGGTTTGCTCTCGGGCCTCGATCGCGAAACACAGTTAAAATTGCTTTGCACAAATCTACAACGTCGCTGGGACTTGCCCATGCGTTGAGAGGAATTGCAGCTTCGCAGCGTTTGGCTGAGAAGAAGCCGCCGACTAAAACGTTAAAGCCGATGTTGCCGTCTTTGTAAGCGGGTACGAAGGCGATGTCGTTGATTTCTGCGTGGACTGAGTTGTCGCGGCAGCCTGCGATCGCAATATTAAACTTTCTCGGCAAATTTGAAAACGCGGGGTTGCCTTCGCCGCTGTTCGTAATCATGTCTTGGACTTCGTTCGCCAGTTCCCGCGTATCTATCAGTTCGTCGGCGTCTAGGCCCGCGACTGGGGAACCCGTGATGTTGCGTACATTGTCCATGCCAGACTGGATGCTGGTCATGCCCGCTTCTTTGAGGCGGCGGAAGATGTCCGGCACGTCTTCGATGCGAATTCCGCGCAATTGCAGGTTTTGTCTGGTGGTGATGTCGGCGCTGCCGTCGTCGCCGTAGCGCTGTACGATTTCTGCTAGCGTTCTGGTTTGATTGCTAGTAATGATGCCGTTGGGCAAGCGCAGCCGCATCATGAATTTGCCGGGAGTTACTGGCCGAAAGAAAATGCCGAGCCATTTGAGGCGGTGCTCGCGATCTGTTTCGTCCATTGCTTCCCAGCCGATTGCGGCGAAGTGGTCGAGTTCGCCTTTTAATGCTAAGCCATCTTTTTCGGCTTTGAGTTTTTCAAACTTGTTCAGGCTCGCTTGGGCTTTGGGTTCTATTGTTTGGGTCATCGGTTTACCCTCGCTGCTGGCTTGTGGGGAGGTATTGACTTGGAGCATAAAGTGTGTGTTTCCTGCTAACCTTAGTGACTGTATGAATTTAAAACTGTATATTTAGTTACTAGATCGAATTTCTTTTAAGCATGGTTGGTCTTCTGTAAACTTGAGTTTGACTGGGCGCTGGCTCGAACGTCGCCAAACTATTTATGGTTATAGTTGCTACCGATGATTGGGTCGATCGCTGCGTTTCGATGCACCTTTGTTATGAGCTAATGTAAAGCCCACGATTGTAAATATTCGTAGCTATTTTTACAAAATATTGAGTTTTATGAATATTTCGCATAGAGCTCATGCGTTTTATACATGGGAAATGGGTAAAGACGCCCACAAAACCGGAAAATCTCTCTAAATCTTTAGATTTAGGAGGAGAGAGGGGGAAATTGGAATATCTAAAATTAATTTTGTGACTGCGATCGCAGACTTAAAACGAGCTCGTCACACAATTACAACGGTCGCTGTCACACAGTTTGCCTCAAAACATCACCTTGTGTGCTATGCCAGCGTCACTATTAATTTTCGGAGAACCAGAGATGATATAAGCATCGAATTCAGGGAACATCTCATGTTTTTTGTTCAACTTATCCCCGGCGCTATTTCCGAAATGGTTGCCTCTGTTACGGAGACGGGTTGTTTGACTTTAGCCGATCGCTACGGCTTGATGGCCGCTGTGTTGGATGACTCTCTCGACGAGGAATACAGACATTCGATCAACCGCCTGCTGCGTTCTGTGATTAAGGGAAGAGTCAAGATAGTCAACGAACTGTCGGCGATATATTAACAGCATTTAAAAATTTGATTGATTTATGCACCGCTGCAAGTGCAGAAACCACCGGCCCATTTAGAAGGAACCCACGATGCCTGCAGCGGATGTAGCGCCGGAAGTTTCTTGGGTGTTCTAAAAACTTGCGATCGCTCTTGCGGTATGATTTTTTTTGATTATCCAATTCTCGCTTTGTGCGGCACTTACAGAAAAAGTGCTGATTCACAGTTTTGACGATCGAGTGAGAGCCTGTTGGGTGGAACGCTTATGGTAAAATTAGTAAAATTGTGGGCCATCGGCATTTGAGGAGTTTCAGGAATGAAGTCATCCCAACCGACGTAATTATGATTATTCCACAGCGCTGGAAATGAAAGACAATTTAGGAAAATTATTAATCAAACAATCGAATTATTAATAGAATCGGGCATCGGCATCTACAACATCACGCCCACTTTTGTCAAAATTCGTTGGTAATTGATAAAAAATCAATTAAGTCGATCGGTCGGAAAAAATAATAATATCTTGTAGGGGCCAGTCAAGCCTAGATATTGACTCGCAGACAGTTTATTGCTGCACTCAACCGTCTAAACCCGGTAGTGGGTTTATTTGCACCTATACAGGATTTATGCAGCCCTACTTTATACTGTGCCTGCATAAATCCTGTATTTAGTTACTGCCCTTGGTTAGTTTTTTTAACCAATATAGTTGATATAATGCGATCGCCCGACCAAATTTTTAGCAATATTTTAATATTTTCAGGCGAAATATATGATTGACTGAAAATTAAAAACAGTCGAGCAAGCAGACTTGACAATTTAACAATGATTCCCCGGGAGCATTTTATGAAATCCATTGCTAAAAACAGCATCCACTGGACTTACTCAGTGGCTATGTTCTGTGCCCTTTTCGCAATACAGCAACAAAAAGCTACAGCAGCAACGCTATCTAACGGCTGGAATTATGCGATCGATTCTTTCAACGACGGCGTGACAGGGCCCCAAATCGGCGGCGGGGAATTTGAATTTTACGGCATCGCCATCAAAGAAACATCAGATACAGCTTTCATCGCCATCAACTCCAATCTAAGTTTAGCAGGATATGCCGACCCGCTAGCTCAAAGAGGCAACATCAACTACGGCGATTTATTCTTCAATTTTTCCGGTCAAAACTTCAATACAGCTAACGCAAACGGCAGCTTGTTTGGTATCCGCTTTGCTGCGGGAAATGACTCCGGCGTGGCGACAACAGGCGTTTACAGAAATGTTACAGCGAAAAACGTCACCCAAACTAACTCTGGCTTTAGCAATTTAAATCAATTCAATACGGTAGTGGCATCTCAAGGCGGAACCCCATCAATGGGCGATTTAGCGGCCACAGATCCCTATTTTCAACAAACAGGCAACTCGACTATTCTCAACTCAATAGCTACGGGTACAAAAGTAGGAGAAATCAATTTTTTAACGCCAGCAACTTTGAGCGTCCTCGGTCTTAATTTCGCTCAGTTTAATGCAGTAGGTTCTCAAACAATTGGATTCAGTTTTAATAAATCCTCCATGCCTTCGGGGAACTATATTGCTAACTTTTTGGCCGAGTGCGCTAACGATGCGATCGCTATTCAAGGATCGTTTGAGGCTGTACCCGAACCTTCTACTTGGTTTAGTACTTTACTAGGATTGAGCTTTTTAGGTATTGGCGCAGCAAAACGCAAAATTAAGCGCAAGGTTTCCTAATTTAGGTAGGGTGTGCATTAAGTACCTTACGAATAGCTGTTATGCACACCTTACGAATAGGCGTAGTGCCTCACTAATTGCAAACAGTAGAGTAGATTATGGAGAGATAAAATGGGCCCAAACATTCCCATCTGGCCCAGCAACTTGATTGACGTAACTGTAGGGATACATCAACTTTCTCCCCTCAGTATCGCTGTAACCAGTGAGTGCATCTCCCCAAGGATCTTGCACGATATAACCCTGAGAATTGTAGCCAATTACAGTAAGAATGTGACCGGCCGCAGTAAAATCTCCGGCTAAAACTACTGGCCGCCGATTTAGCAATTCCGATCGCACTTCGGCCCATGTGCGAGTCGTACTAAAACTCGTCTTAAACCCGTAAGCCTGAATCAGCGCCGAAAGCACACTGTGATCCGTTTGAGAACCCTGGCCGGCATAATCGAAACACCACTGCAACAACTCATCCTCCAACTGTCCGCCCCACTCAGAACGAAGGCCGTAATAATAAAGCACCATGGCGATCGCAGTTACGTTGCAAGTAGACCAGTCAAAACGCGGATTGTCCCGCTGCGAAAAATACGGCACGTTCAATTCCACATTGTTCGGAACCGGATCGAAAATTTTATCTCCCCGCTTGAACTGAACAAAACTAGGAAAAACATAACCTGTATTGCCAAAATTCGGCAGTTCTTCAGTCAGGGAAACTTTCAGGTGAGATGCTTCCGCCCCGTAGCTGTTCACGCCGTAAACTCGACCTAAAGGCAGCGTAGTTCTCTCGGTACTGCTCAGGCTAGCAGAATCTACCGGCCGTTTTTTAAACACAGTTGCTTGCAGGATTGTCATTGTCAAAGCACTGGGGTCAAAGGCAACTTCTTTGCCGTCTTTTTTAATTTTAACGTCCTGCCAATAAATAAATCCGATATTGCCGAAACCGGGAATTGGTTGGGCGAGAGTTACTCGGAAATGCCCCAAAATGCAGGCATAACCAGTGATCGCATAGGTGCTGCCTAAAGTTATTTGAGCAACTTGATTTGCAGGCAGTTTCGATGAATCTTCTGGTTGACCTTTAATCTGAGTTGTTTGAATTACCAACAGTTGAGCGCTGACGTTGCTATTCGGTACGTCGGCCAGGTCAAATTTTAGGATTTGAGTACCTTTGGCCAACTGAACGTCGGGTTCGTAAAAATAGCCAAAAGTGCCGATCGGTGAAATTGCTGAATCCACAACCACCTTGAGATGCCCGTCAATAAATCCGTATCTGCTAACCGTCAAAGTCTGGCCTGCTTTGACAAGAACTTTTTGCTGATTGTTGAGTCGAGAAGAATCAAGCGGAGCTACCTTAAACAAAGTGTCAGAAACTATCTTTAAGGTCAAACCTTGTCCCACAGTTAGCGGATCGGAACTTACGGTAATGTAAATTATTTGGCTGCCAGTAACGTTGCCTTTGCTGTCAGTTGCCCGCAACCTGAGCCACCGAGCTCCCGCTACGCTAAATCCTTTAGACAAATTAACTTGCCAAGTGCTGGCTTCTTGGTTTAGAGTGACGGTTAGGGGAAATTTATCCTCAGCTATCACGTCAATTTTTGCTGCTTGTTGCCGGTCAAAAGTACCCCGAAGGACGATCGGCTGATTTACTAAAACTTCTGACGGCCCTTGATAAGTTAAATTCACAGCGGGATTAAAAGATTTGCCACCGCGGCTGAATTGCACAAAATCGGGATAAATGAAACCCGTATTGCCAAATTGTGGCAAATTCTCGGTCAGCGAGACTTTAATGTGGCTTTGTTCGATCGAGAATCCGGCAATTCCGTAAATCCTTCCCGCCGGCAAGGTAATCTTTTCTTGGGGTGGCAGGCTAGCGGCATTTATCGGCCGCTTTTTAAACACAGTTGTTTTGATGATTGTCATCGTAACTGCATTTCTATCATACTCAATTCCCCTGCCGTCTCGCAAAATTTGGACGTGCTGCCAGTACAGAAATCCCGAAGTTCCTAAGTTAGGAACTGCCTGAGCAAAAGCGACTCGGAAATGGTTTTCCACGCAAGCGTAGCCGAGAATATTGAAAGTTTCTCCCAGGTTAAATTGTAATTTCTGAGTTGATCCTAAAGTTGCAGAATCTGTAGGGTTGAGCTTTAACCAGGTCTTTTTGATCACCCACAGTAACTGCATTCCAGGTGGCGGGGCCGGCAACTCGGCGCGATCGAATATGAGAATTTTTGCGCCTTTGGTTATAACTACGTGTTTTTCGTAGAAAAAGCCAGAGGTTCCCACCGGAGGAATTGGATTATTTAGTTGAACATTCAGGTGACCGTCTTCTAACTCGTAGTCCCTAATTTGATAAGTTTTACCTGCTGGTATTTCCGCTTTTTGCAGGTTGTTGAGATTGCTTGCGGGCAGTGTTCCGACTTTGAATGCGGTATCTCTGAGAGTAATTAACGTGAAGAATTGAGCGGGTGACTGAGAAGCAGGATTAACTTTGATATTAATTGTTTGTTGGCCGATAACTTTGCCGGTCTTATCAGTTGCCCTCACCTGCAGTGTGCGAGTTCCTGCGCTATCGAATCCTTTTTCTAAACTGATGTGCCAAAAGCCTCTAGAGAGATTGATCCCCATATTCAGCGCATTTGAGCCTTCTGCTGCTGAAATTGCTGCCACTAGATTTTTGTCAAAACTGCCAACTAAGACAGTGGCTCTATTGGCCTCAATTTCTCGCGGGCCTAAGTAACTCAAAATAATGTTGTTGGTTGTCATTATATATCCCTCTACCTACTTAGTTATTCAGCTAAAGCAAGGATAACTTCTGATTTTATCAAACACAATGACCCTAACCAGGACAAAATCGCCCCTAGATTCAGCCTACGGGCGGTTAATGCCTTTTCCAGTATAAGTTTTTAATTATTGGCGGGAGTTGCGTCACAAATCTAACTTTAGACGTACCATAAGCACCTTAACCGAATAGATGCCTGGTTGAGCGGATTTGTGGTGCAAGTTTTGAGGGAAGGGATTTAGTTCGAGTAGGTTGCTTCCCCCTGTATCCTTGACCCCTCACTTGCTGAGTCAGGACTTACGAAAAAAACCCGGTTCCTACCAGAATATTGCTTATAGCAACGAGGCATCTAGGAAGAAACCGGGTTTTTAGCCGTTTGGTGCATCCAGGAAGGTTAGTGCGATCGGCTAAAATTCGACTAAACTATGGTGACAAGAATATCTTGAGCGTGAGAGTCAACTTTCATGGTTTCGCCCTCATAAACTTGAATGATTTTGCCGGTACCGTCGATGACGAAAGTAACGCGCTTGGCATAATCGCCTTTTTCGACATCGTAAGCTTTGGTAATCGTGCCATCAACATCTGCTAAAAGCTGGAAAGGCAAACCGTATTTTTCTGTGAACTTTTGGTGCGATTCCTCGTTGTCTCGGCTGACACCGAGAATTACAAGATCTTTCCCTTTGTATTCTTCATAAGCTGCTTTGAAGCTTTGGGCTTGTCTGGTGCAGCCGGGGGTGTCATCTTTAGGGTAGAAATACAAGATGACGGTTTTACCGGTGAAGTCGGACAGGGAGACGGTGTTGCCGTTTGTGTCTTTGGCGGTAAATTGAGGGGCAGCGCACCCAACTGGTAATGTCATAGTTTTGTTTCCCTTGAGATTTACCAACCTATTTTAGTTGATTTTGTGCTGCTACCGTCAATCTTTTGAATGTGAGGTTCGGGATTGAGTTTGTCCCAGGGAAATTTGGCGCTTGGAAATAGTTCGCTCTGGTGATTTTTGGCGTTGACTTGCGGGCGATTGCGTGTTATATTATCGGCTTTTTATTAAAAATTTCTTAGGTAATTAAAATTGATTACTCAAGTAAAATATGAGGAATTTCTACACGGTAATTTTCCGAATAAGTGCTGAGGAGGGGTTTTATATCTGTTGATAAAATGGAGGCTGAAACAAGGCAATGCTCCCGAGCAATCTCTTGATAAATTCAAAGAATAATTGAATTTATTGGCGAACTGTATGAATGTGGATATGATGTTGAGTTCACCCGTTTTCCTATTCATCACTTCCCTTAATTTATGAGTTTTTAAGATGGAGAAACTCAAATCAATTATGAATTAAAAAAGTTTATGCCTAAAAATATTTTTTTCGGTTCAAAGCCTGTCTGAATTTTTATATAAGTTTCATAACTCCAATTTGGCTCTAAATCTGCAATCATAAAAAATATAGTAGCTACTCAAAAGTTCTCGCAATGACTTTTATCCCCTCCGAAGCGTTTAAATCTATTAGTTATCCCGATCGCACTGTCAAAAGAGCCGATCGCGCCGTCCGCTGTTCCCCTTTTCAATTACACTTCTTCCAGACCATCCGCGATAACAGTGTTTTCCTAACTGCGATCGCCTCAAATTCCGGTGTAGAAAGCGGCTACACTCGATCGCCCGTATCCGAACTCGTAGCCGAAAACTCTCTACTCTGGCTGATCCAAGTCGGCGTGTTGCGGCGGGAAGTAGACGGACAAGGGATTACCGACAGTTTTCGCCTCACGCCCCTGGGCCGCCAACTCGTGGAAAAATGGGAACAGGAAGGACAGGGAGTGCCGGCCGCGTCATTGTGCGATCGTATGGGAAATGCCGTCAGCCGCGGGTTCGGACTATTTCTATGACCTTTTCTCGCTTGCTGCTACAGTCCGACAGGGAATGAATTCCCTGTCTCATAGCGAAAGTCGGTTAAAACCGACTGCAAGTGTCAATTCAATTAGATGTTGAGTTTCGCATAAAACCGACTGCAAGTCTCAATTTAACTCGATGTTGAGTTTCGCATTGCACGTTAATCAACCTCCTCAGTCCTCTTGCAGAGGACTTGCGCTATGAGACAGGGATTTCAATCCCTGTCGGACTCGCCGTCAAACGAGTTAGACCGCGATCGCACTTGAGTTTCTTAGAAGGACTGGGGTGTGTTTTCTTTCGCGGAGAATCCCACAAGCAAATTTATGCTTTTTTGTGGAACAGGCCGAAAAGCCTGTTCTTAAAAAGGATGCAAGATGTGAGTATAAATTAAATTCGCGATCGCTTAACTAATACAAATTAAACTTAAATCAAATAAAAATAATGGTTCAAACCGCTTCTAAACCTTTGAGTCTCGATGAATTTCTCCAACAGTCGGAAACCAAACCCGCTAGCGAATTTATCGACGGTCAAATTATCCAGAAACCTATGTCCCAAGGAAAACACAGCACAATTCAAAGCGATTTGGGTGATGACATCAACCGGGTACTCAAACCCCAACGCATCGCCCGCGCTTATCCAGAATTGCGCTGTACCTTTGGCGGTCGATCGACAGTACCCGATCTTGCAGTCTTTACCTGGGAACGCATTCCCCGCGACGAAAACGGCGAAGTAGCCAACACTTTCGCCATCGCCCCCGACTGGACAATCGAAATTCTTTCCCCCGACCAAAGTCAAACTAAAGTCGTCCGCAACATTCTCCACAGTCTCGCCCACGGGACTCAGATGGGCTGGCTGATTGACCCGGAAGAAGAACTGGTATTTGTCTATTTTGCCGATCGCACCATAGCAGTTTTTGAAGAACCGGGCGATCGCATCCCCGTTCCAACCTTTGCTGAATCCTTCAATCTCACCGTCGGTGAAATGTTCAGTTGGCTAACCGAATAGCCTAACGTCGATTTGTGATATCGTTTATGGTTCGACCGGAATGATTTAACCGCAGAGGCCGCAGAGGGCGCAGAGTCAGAGAAGAGAGATCTCTCTACGGATTTGGTTCGATCTAATGTGCGGTCGATCGCTTATACTAAAATATCTGGTTGTCAGCTCTTCAATGACGAGAGATGACTAAAGTTGTCACTACAAACTTAATTAGGATTATTTAACCGGACTTGATATCATCTTTCAAATAACCGCTAACTACTAACAACTAACTACATAAAACGTTTCTCAAAAATGGAAGCTAAATCTTACAAAGACACCGTAAATCTGCCCAAAACCAAGTTTGATATGCGCGCCAACGCCGTCAAACGGGAACCAGAATTGCAACAATTTTGGGCCGATCAAGAAATCTACGATCGCCTCTCGGAAAATAACCCAGGCGACTTGTTCATCCTGCACGACGGCCCCCCCTACGCCAACGGACAACTTCACATCGGCCACGCCCTCAACAAAATCCTTAAAGACTTTATCAACCGCTACCAAATGCTGCGCGGCAAAAAAGTCCGATACGTCCCCGGTTGGGATTGTCACGGATTGCCGATCGAACTTAAAGTATTGCAGAACATGAAATCGGAGGAGCGGCTCAATCTTACCCCGATCGAACTCCGCCGCAAAGCCGCCACCTTCGCGCAGCAAACAATGGAACAGCAGCGCGAATCCTTCCAGCGCTACGGCGTTTGGGGCGACTGGAAACACCCGTATTTAACCATGAAACCCGAATACGAAGCCGCTCAAATCGGCGTTTTCGGTCAAATGGTGCTCAAAGGCTACATCTACCGCGGCTTCAAACCGGTTCACTGGAGCCCGAGCTCGAAAACAGCCCTCGCCGAAGCGGAATTAGAATATCCCGAAGGCCACACGTCGCGCAGCATCTACGTCGGCTTTCATGTGAAAAAATTGTCAAAATCCCTGCAAACAAAGCTCAAGCGCTATATGCCGAGCCTCTGGGCGGCGATTTGGACGACTACCCCCTGGACGATTCCGGCAAACTTGGCGATCGCAGTCAATCCTGAACTGACTTATGCCGTGGTGGAACCGCCTGCAGATTCCCACATCGCACAACAATTTATGTTAGTAGCTGTCGATGCGGTCGATCGGCTGTCGGCAACTTTTAACACTCAATTAAAAATACTTGCCACCTTCAAAGGCAAAGAATTAGAAGGTTGCAGTTACAAACACCCGCTGTTCGATCGTGAAAGTCCAATTGTTGCCGGCGGTGACTACATTACCGCCGATTCAGGAACCGGATTAGTGCACACCGCACCCGGCCACGGACAAGAAGACTTTATCGTCGGAAAACGCTGCGGTTTGCCAGTTTTAACGCCCGTAGACGAGAACGGAAATTTCACCGCAGAAGCAGGACAGTTTGTAGGTTTAAATGTCCTCGGAAACGGCAATGCCGCAGTCATTGATGCCCTTGCCGAAGCAAATTGTTTGATTAAAGAAGAAAGTTACGCTCACTCTTATCCTTACGATTGGCGCACGAAAAAGCCGACTATTTTTCGGGCGACGGAACAGTGGTTTGCTTCCGTTGAAGGGTTCCGAGATGAAGCCTTAAAAGCGATCGCGAATGTGAATTGGATTCCCGCCCAAGGGGAAAATCGGATTACTGCAATGGTGGGCGATCGATCGGATTGGTGTATTTCTCGCCAGCGGACTTGGGGCGTTCCCATTCCCGTATTCTACGACGAAGAAACCAACGAACCGCTGTTAAATGAAGAAACGATCGCCCATGTGCAAGCCCTTTTTGCCGAGAAAGGTTCCGATGCTTGGTGGGAATTGTCGATCGATGAATTGCTGCCGGAATCTTACCGCAATAACGGCCGCACTTACCGCAAAGGTACAGACACGATGGATGTGTGGTTTGATTCCGGTTCTTCCTGGGCCGCAGTTGCCCAAGGTCGATCGGAATTAAACTATCCTGCTGATATCTATTTGGAAGGTTCAGACCAACACCGAGGCTGGTTTCAATCGAGTTTGCTTACCAGTGTAGCAACAAACGGCGTTGCTCCTTACAAAACAGTTTTGACTCACGGTTTTGTGCTGGATGAAAAAGGCCGGAAGATGAGCAAATCTGAAGGCAATGTCGTCGATCCAGCAGCCGTAATTAAGGAATATGGAGCCGATGTTTTGCGGTTGTGGGTGTCTTCGGTAGACTACTCGGCAGACGTGCCTTTGGGCAAAAACATTCTCAAACAGCAGTCGGATGTTTACCGCAAAATTCGCAATACAGCTAAGTTTTTGCTGGGCAATTTGCACGACTTCGACCCGGCAAAAGATGGCGTTGCTTACGAGGAATTGCCGGAACTCGATCGCTATATGCTGCACAGAATGGGCGAGGTTTTTGCGGAAGTTCAAGATGCTTTTGAAAGCTTCCAATTTTCCCGCTTTTTCCAAACTGTGCAGAATTTCTGCACGGTGGATTTGTCGAATTTTTACTTGGATATTGCCAAAGACAGACTTTACATCAGCGCGACAGATACCCTTCGCCGCCGCAGTTGTCAGACGGTGATTGCAATTGCTGTGGAGAATTTAGCAAGGGCGATCGCACCTGTTTTGTGTCACATGGCTGAGGATATTTGGCAGTACCTTCCCTATCCGACTCCTTACAAGTCAGTATTTGAAGCCGGCTGGGTGCAAATTGATGCTTCATGGCACAATCCAGAATTGGCTACTCGCTGGCAGTATTTGCGACAAGTGCGCGGCGAAGTTAACAAGGTTTTGGAAAAAGCCCGGATGGAAAAGGCGATCGGTTCTTCTTTGGAAGCTAAGGTTTTGCTGTATGTTCCCGATGTGGAAAAAAGAGAGCAATTGGAAGCTTTGAATCCCAGCAGCGAAGAATTGGTGGATTATGTGCGATCGCAAAATTCAGTCATCGAGTTAGCAGCAGAGGAGAAAGCAAAAGCAGCACAAGATCGACAGGAAGAACAAGCGGCAAAAGTTGCCAAAGTCTTGACAGAAAACACAATTTATGTTGAGGGGAAAAAGAGCGCAGAAAAGGGCGATCGGCCTTCTCAGATAGTAGAGTATTCGGCCCCGGAACTGCCGGCTTCAGATTCTGGGCCAATCTTAGATCGAGCCGCCGAGTTGGTGGCTAATTTGCCTGAATACGCGGGCAAGTTTTTCACAGAATACCAAAAAGCGCTGGTAACACTTGGGCTGTTAGCCTCTGTGTTGATAACCGGCAGAGTAACGCTGGCGATTTTGGATACGATTAATCAGATTCCGATGTTGGGAGGCTTGTTGGAAGTCATCGGCATCTTATTTACAATCTGGTTTGCTTTCCGTCACTTGCTGTTTGCCGCCAACCGTCAACAACTGGCTCAAAAGATTGATTTTATGACAGCAGATGTGGTGGGGCGGACAAGCGGGCTTGTGCTTGTAGAAACACAGGCGATCGTACTCGCACCGCCACTAGAGACAGCGCTTGTGCTTGTAGAAGAAACACAGGCGGCGATCGCACAAACAGCCCCAGCCGAAAAAGTGTTGTTAGAAACACCCCCAATTCCGCAAGCAGAATTAGTTGCGATCGAGCCCCAATCAGAAATTCCTGCTGAAATAGCTGTAACGCACGATTCTACAATGGCCGGCAAGGGTGTAGATGAACTGCGGTATTTGTTCATTACTTCGGAAGTGGAACTGGTAGAATCGAATGAAATTCTGCAAGAATTGCCGTACAGTTATCAGTCTCCTGAGTTGGCGATTGGTGTAGTGAAAGCAGACGGGGAAAAGTGCGATCGTTGCTGGAATTACTCGACTCACGTCAGCGAGTCGATCGAACATCCGCTAATTTGCGAACGCTGCGTTTCTGCTGTAGACCACAAATTCTAACCGTATGATGTACACCGCGCACCGCTGTAACTGCCATTGCGAGCTATACGCGAAGCAATCGCCGACTCCGTGATTGCTTCACTATCTACTCGTTACCAGGCTCCTGCCTGGTAACGCAGATCCGGAGGCTCTGCCTCCATCTTCCCAGCCGAGGCAGAGCCTCGCTTATATGGGTTCCAAGGCAGAGCCTTTGAACCAGTTAAATCAATCAAACAATGAGTGGGATGGGCTTTGAGCAGCGTCCCGAATATGCTATTTCTTAAAAAAACCGCAGACGATTTCACCAGGGTTGTTTTGTCCAAACGTCAAAACTGTTCCATCTTTCTTAACTGTAGTGCGATCGCGGCAATTGTAGACTTCCAGAGGCTGTTTCACTCCATCAACACTCAGAATTACCCTGTATTCCCAATAGTTTTTCGCACTGCGTTTGATATCGACAATGCAAATCTCGCTTCCTTGATAATTGCGGCATACAGAGGCGTCAGCAGGAAGCGCGACCCAGAAAAAACATATTAATAACAAAAAGTAGCAAATACATTTCATCATCCGCTATCTATTCCACTGCATAACCCGTATACTTCCGCATAAAAGGCGGCTGAAATCCCCAAACAATATCCTCTTTTGGAACTCCAGCTATTACTAAATCTTCAGCAATATCATCTTCAGTGGCATTCCATTGAAGCCAAATTTTCCCGCCCTTGATATCTATGTGAATGCTACAGTGATGCACCCTAGTCTGCTTGTCCCAGCCAACATAAAAGATTTGGTAGTGATCTCGTTCTGTATCAAGAATTGTCTCGACTTCAATGTCTCCGTGAGCAGGTTGGCGCTTGCCGTACTCCAGTAACATTTGCTGCACAATTTGCCGATATTTGATTAATTTTTCCATTGTCAACTTACTAAGTCCTATCTTACCTTTTTTGATAACCAACTGACAGTATTTTGCAAGCGACTTAGCCATTGGGCGCGCCCTCAAGTCGCGACATCGTAAGATAGTTGAACCATACCAGAACTATATGTCTGACATCCAGTTAACTGCAAAGCTGTAGTATTTATGGGATTAACAAATAAAGGGATTCCCTCGCCTAAAATAAGCGGATGAACCGAGAGAATCACTTCGTTGACAAAATTTTGATTCAGGAAATCGCGAATCAGCAGAGCACCTCCCACCAACCAAATATTCTTGCCGTCAAGCAATCGCAAATCATTGACAAAATTCTCTAAATCTGTTACCACTTCGACATCAGAAGTGGCTTGAAAATCTAGATTTTTCGTAAAAACATAACTCTTTTTTTCCTGGTACGGATACTCGCCAAAAGTTAGAACTTGTTCGTAAGTTTTCCGACCCATGAGAACCGTATCGATGCTATCTAAGAATTTAGTATAACCGTAATTTTGGTCTGTAAACAGCCAGTCAATATCGCCATTCGAGCGGGCAATATAACCGTCCAAACTAGATGCAATGAATAGTACAATTTTACGCATGGCAACACCCAGGTTTTTGGAATGATTGGGGCGATTATCGCCCCAATTACCTTAATTTTAAATGATTTAGTGTCGTGACGGTAGCTTGAGTTCGATACCCACCTTTTGACCGACATCGATCGCCTTATCAGCAAAATCAGTCACGCCAGCGATGCCAACTCCGATCGCAGTACCCGCCGCTAAAATAGCTGTTAAGCTTTTCTTTAATCGAGTTTTATTCCATTGGCTTTCCGGTTTCTTAATTTCCGCTTCCACATCTTCAATATCAATAATTATACCCTCGCGGATGTCTTCGGGAAACTGATCGGCGGTTTGACGCATCGAGGAAATCAGTTTGAAAAGTTCGGCGGTATTGGTGTTATTGTTTTGCAGGGATTGATTGCCAGCAACTTCGGCACTGTTCGACGAACCGCCGATATTGCCGGAGAAGTTAGCACCTTGAAAAGCACCTTGAAAGTTGTTGGTTTCAGAAGAATTTTGAGTCATTTTTGCTGAGGCTTTATTAATAATTGGTCTACTAACAGCTAGTTTAGCGATATCTACAATATCGTCATATTCTCTTCCGTATTTTTCCATTTCTCGATCGCCCATTTGGTTTCTGCGCCGAAGTTCGATCGACTCATACCCATCCAGCAACGGCCGCAAATCGAGTTTGAGTTTAAGTTTGCCGACGCGCACTGTATTCTCGCCCATCTCCTCCAATCCTAGCAACTCCTCGTAATCCAGCGGATCGGCATCGGGATAACCCGGAACCGGCACCCATTGACTGATTTCCAGATTGGCAAAAGAATTGTGGATTTTGGTAAACGTATCGCGAATCATGCTGAGGAAAGAACGCCGCGTCGATTCCCGCCCGCTAACGGCAATAAAGATTTTCTTATCTTCCGGGTCAGATTTGATCCGGGCGATGTTGTACACCTCAGCGCCTTCCCTGTACTCCAGCATAACCCCCGTGCGCCAGTGGGTGCAGTTGTGGATTTTCTCGTGCATGAGGACGATGAAACGCGAGAGGATGCTGTCGGGGAGGATGCGGTAGTGATATTGAAATTCCAGCGTTTCGCCTTGGAGTTTGGTGTTTTCCGGTTGTTCTTTGGGCAAGATGCCGGGGATGAGGAAAGTCGGCGGGCAATTGCTGACGGGGAAGCAGAGTTCAAATTCCTCCATCAACCCAGTGAGGCAGTGGTAGCGGTGGCTGGGATATTTAGTTGAATCTAGGATGCGGCTGAGGTCGGCGTAGGTGAGAATGCCTTTGGTTTTGACTTTGAGTGCGTCGTCGCTGAGGAGGGCATAGATGCCTTCTGTCACCCAGTGGGGATTGAGGATGTTGGTGGATTGCAGGATGGGGTGTTCGCGGAAGTTGAGGACAATGCCCAGGTTGTGCAGCAGTCCGATGAGTTGGGTTTGGTCGGTTTCTTCAAAGATGTTTTCTTTGGCGCAGATGGTGGCGTATTCGCTGATGCTGATGAAGTCTTTGTCGAGGTTTTCCAGGCGCTGCTTGACTTGGAACCAGCTTAGCGGCAAAAGATCGTAGACTTCTTTGAGTTGGGAGATTTCCGTGTGGATGGCGCTGCGGAGTTCGTCGATGCCAGTTCCGCTTTCGCAGGAGGTTTCGATAATCGCTTTGATGTTGGGATATTTGTCGCGCAAGGCTTTGCGGTTGAGATCCAGGGGTTGTTCGTCGCATTTGTTGCCGACGATGATCACGGGGGATGCGTCGCCGAAGCTTCCGATCAGTTTCAGCCAGTATTCGAGGCGGTTTTCGTCTTCGCTGGTGCGGCAGTTGCACACGAGGAGGTAGAGGCTGCGTTTGGTAAGGAAAAATTGGTGGGTGGCGTGGTAGATTTCTTGTCCGCCGAAGTCCCAGACGTTGAGTTTGACCGATTTGGTGTTGACTGTAATTTTCCAGTCTGTGATGTTGAGTCCGTCGGTTTGGGATTCGTTGGGGTTGTATTGGTTGTGGGTGAGGCGGTTGATGAGGGAGGTTTTGCCGACGCTTCCTTGTCCGACGAGGAGGACTTTGGCTTCGTTGAGGGGGAGGACTTCGCCGCTGCGGAGTTGGCGCAGGTAGTTGAAGATGGCTTCGGGAGTACCGGGCTCTTCGTTCAGGTGGGTGGGGCCTAGAACTTCTGGAGAAATGGGCAGGGGATTGCGGCGGAGATCGAGTTTTTCAAGTTTTGGCAGTGTTTCCAAACATTCAGGAATCTTTTCAATCTGATTGTTCCAGAGGTCAAGTTTTGTCAGATTCGACAGTTTGCCGATCACATCTGGGATTTCGGTAATCTGATTCTCCCAGAGGGCAAGCCATTTCAGATTGGACAGTTGGCCGATCGCATTGGGGATTTCAGTAATCTGATTCCAACCGACGCAAAGTTGTGTCAGATTCGATAGTTGGGCGATCGCTTCTGGGATTTCGGCAATCTGATTGCGATTGAGGAAAAGCCCTGTCAAATTCGACAGTTGGGTAATCGCTTCTGGGATTTCGGTAATCTGATTGCCATAGAGAACAAGCTCTGTCAGATTCGATAGTTGGCAGATCGCTTCTGGGATTTCGGTAATCTGATTTTGACTAAGGTCAAGCCGTGTTAGATTTGGCATTTGGATAAGTGCTTCACAAATCTTTGCTAGCCCATCTGGGACTTGTGCGATCTGATTATTACGAAAGCAAAGAGTTGTCAAATTGGGCAGTTGGACGAGTGCTTGGCAAAGCTTTGCTAACGCATCTGGAATTTGGGTTATCTGATTGTCACTGAGGTCAATGTCTGTCAGATTAGGTAGTTGGATGAGAGCTTCGGAAAGCTTTGCTAAAACCTCTGGGACTTGTGCGAGCTGATTGTTACGGAGCCAAAGTTTTGTCAGATGAGAGAGTTGGCAGAGCGCGTCTGGAATTTCTGCTATCTTATTGTCACTAAGGTTCAGCCATGTCAACTTAGAAAGTTTGCAGAGCGCTTCTGGAATTTCTGCTATCTGATTGTACCAGAGGGTAAGCTCTATCAAATTTGACAGTTTGCAGAGCGCTTCTGAAATTTCTGCGATCTGATTGCTCCCCAGATCGAGGTGTGTCAAGTTTGATAGTTTGCCGAGCGTCTCTGGAATTTCTGCGATCTGATTGCCACCAAGATCGAGGTGTGTCAAGTTTGATAGTTTGCCGAGCGTCTCTGGAATTTCTGCTATCTGATTGCCACTGAGGTTAAGATCTATCAAATTTGACATTTGAGCGAGCGAATCGGGGATTTTGGTAATTTGGTTGTTAACAATTGAAAGTTTTTTTAAGTTAGTTAATTGAAGAACTACATCAGGAAACTCAGTTAACTTATTCCCAACCGACTTTTTTTTCTTCTCATCCCACTTCCTCAACAGCAACGTCTCAAGCTGCGTGCACTTGCCAATCTCCGGCGGCAAATCCTCCAACCCCAGCCCCGACAAATTCAATTCTGTCAATTTTTCCTCGGCTGCCCGGTGAATTCGCCGCACTGCTTCCTCTCGCGTCATGCCCTTCGTCTCTCGGTAGGATTCTTTTTATTGTGACAGAAATTTTTGGTTAGTGGCGAGTTTCGCGCGCGTCACAATCAAAGAAACCGGGTTTTTTGTGGTTTCTACACTGTCATGCGTCTTCTGGGCAAAAACCCGGTTTCTGAGCGAGACATCACAACTATAATAAAATAACCGTTAAAAGAGGAAAGCCAATGGTGACGAGCCTGAATGTGGATACCGCACTGCTGCAAGAGGCGATCGAACTTGAGGGAGAAATTGAGTTCGAGACTCTAGTTGAAATCGCCTTGCGCGAATACATTCAACGCCGCATACAGTCACAGAATCTCGAACTTAGCTTTGGAGAATCTCTCAGTGCATTTCGTGAAAAATATCAACTGCAAGAACTCGGTTTAAATCCTGATGAAATTTGGGGAGAAGTTCGCGCTCGAACTTTTGCAGGACGCGAGGTCATCTTTGAATGACGCTGCGTTATTTACTCGATACCAACATTATCTCCGAACCTGTTCGTCCTGTTCCGAATGCGAATGTGATGACTAAACTAATTGAGGCAAAATCCACAGTGGCAATCGCCTCGATCGTTTGGCATGAAGTTCTGCTGGGCTGTTATCGAATGCCTGATTCTAAGCGTCGCAGTGCGATCGAAGCTTATCTTCAGGAAGAAGTGAAAGTAAAATTACCGATTTTGCCCTACACCCAAGAAGCCGCTGAGTGGTTCGCTTTCTTAACGAGCAAGACTCATCCCCCTCGGGCTTACACCGTCTTATGCTGATGGGCAAATTGCAGCGATCGCTAAAGTCAATAATCTGATTCTGGTGACACGAAATGTTGCTGATTATGCAAACTTTCAAGACTTGGCAATCGAAAACTGGTTTTCTTAAACTTAATCCATTTAATCATCTGTATGATGAGAAACTATAATGCGATCGATTTCTGCGCGGTGGCGATCGTAATAACGCCAAGCATTCTCTAAATCGCGATCCGACAAACCTGGATAATTCCGAAGTAACTCAGCCTCATGGGCCCCCTGTTGGTGAAGCGAAACCAGTGTCCAAACAGGAATGCGCGTGTTGCGAATTCGGGCATTTCCTCCACAGACTCCAGGCGTACTCTGAATCGCCCTAGCCGAGAGTTTTTCTTGGAATAGCAAACTCTCTTCAGGTGTCAGCGACTCAATGACTTGAATTAAGGAGTCAACCAACTGAATGTTCATAGCTGGTAATTTACAGAATATATAATAGTGCGATCGCTCAAACTATCATAGCAAATTTCCCCAACCTCAACGTCTCAAGGTGCGTGCAATTGCCAATCTCCGGCGGCAATTCCTCCAAGTCCAACCCCGACAAATCCAATTGAGTCTGGCCCTCATCAGCCGCTTTGTCGATCGACTGCAACAACTCTTCTCGCGTCATATCTTTTTGTCTCTTGGTAGGATTCATTTTATTGTGACAGGATTTTTTGGTTGGTGGGAGGGGGAATTAGGACACGGCAGTGACCAAGGTGTGACAACATAAGCTGTTAGTCCGCCGAGTTTTCTCGCTTACCCGAAAGTCCGCCAGGGAATTAATTCCCTGTCTAATAGCGAAAGTCCTCTCAAAGAGGACTAATGAGTTCTTCAGTCCTCTTCTAGAGGACTTTCGCTTTGAGGCAGGGGTTTCAACCCCTGCCGGATTGTTGGACTATTGGTTGTACCTGGTTGTTGACACCAAGGATCATTGCCATGTCCAACTTTACCTACGCATCACAACCCGTAGAAACCGGGTTTTTTCCCTTTTCTACGGCTGTCACCAAATATTGTCGCAAAAATCCGGTTTCTGGCCTAAGCATCAGTCCTGTTTATGTTAATGGGAGATGGACGATCTGATCTTGGTATTCGTTATCAAACGAACCATCAACAATCACAATCAATTCCTCAATATTTTGCCCTATACTTAAATCCTGATTCAAAACGAAAATCTCTGGAATATGACCACCTTGAGCCAGATGATCTACCCAATGTACGGGCATTGACTTGCGATTGTTTGTCACCAAAATAAAGTTATGCTCCTCACACCACACCAAAATCTCCGGATCGAGAGTGCTTTTTGGGGGTGTACCAATTTCGCCCACTGCCCAAACTACTAAATCAGGGC
The DNA here is from genome assembly GCF_036701945.1 of Microcoleus sp. MON1_C1. Taxonomy (NCBI): domain Bacteria; kingdom Bacillati; phylum Cyanobacteriota; class Cyanophyceae; order Oscillatoriales; family Microcoleaceae; genus Microcoleus; species Microcoleus sp. MON1_C1. Next base: position 57,211 of record NZ_JAUBRO010000030.1, read on the forward strand.
GTTTTCGCCGAAGTTGTGTAGCATAAATGGGCGTAACATTCTCGTCCATTAAATATTTGAGCGCCATTTCTCAAGCACCCTGGATAACAGATTGTCTTTCCCGTTCAGCTTTCAATTTTCGCAATCTTTCTGTCGCCGGATGGGGATTTGCTACTTGGATCTTTCGCTGCTGATGCGACCATTCCAACCAATCTTGCAAATATCTACTTACTGATTCTTGATTTTGTAAATAATACAAAATAGTCGTATAAACTTCTGCCAAAGTTAGAGATGGATAGAGTTGCTGAATTTCTTCTGGGGTGCGTTCCCGATACAAATACTCATACAGCACCGTCTCAATCCCGATGCGATGTCCTTTAATGCGAATATCATCCGGTGCTAAGAAATCAAAATACTCATTCAGTCCCATATCTAAAATCCCTCTTTTAGCTATCTACTATTCTACTATTCGGTTTGATGAGAAACAATAATGCGATCGATGTGTTCGCGGTGGCGATCGTATTTTTATTGTTTAGTGACGAGAAATACCCAGAAAAAACGGGTTTCTCAGTTCTGCGTGTGATACCTACTTACTTAAACTTTAGCTAATCTAAATATAAACACATAATAAACCTCAATCTGATGTTTTTACCAACAGATGACAAAGGGTGATAAGCTGGGGATAGGAAGTTATTTGTTTATGAACCAAATTAAACGTGTTGCCATAGTGGGAGGAACCCACGGAAACGAACTCACAGGAATTTACCTCGTGAAGAAATTCGATCGCGCGCCAGAGTTAATTGGGCGATCGACTTTTGAAACAATCGCCCTGCTAGCCAATCCCAAAGCTTGCGAAATCGGGACACGCTACATCGATATTGACCTCAACCGCTGCTTTAGAAAGCAAGATTTAGAAAATCCCCATCTCTCCAGCTATGAAGCGCAGCGGGCGAAAGAAATCTACCGCCTTTTTAGTTCAAAAAACACTCATCTGCCCAACTTAATTATCGATTTGCACAGCACCACGTCCAACATGGGGCTAACATTTATTCTCGCCAGCCATCATCCATTTAACCTGCAACTAGCAGCTTATTTAACCTCTGTGTATCCCCACCTCAAGGTACTCGCTTCTACAACCAATAATCATGATAGTCTTTTGCTGCGATCGCTTTCCGAATTAGGCGGTACGCTGGAAGTTGGTGCAGTGCCGCAAGGCGTCTTGGATGCGTCTTTATTTCAGCAAACTGAGCAAGTTGTCTGCCGAATTTTAGACGGCGTAGAAGCCTACAATCAAGGCACAATGCCTGCTGCAAAGAATCCCCTGACTATTTATCACACCATTGAGGCGATCGACTATCCCAGAAACGAGAACAGAGAAATTCAGGCAATGATTCATCCCCATCTGCAATCCAGAGATTATGAAGCCCTAAATCCCGGCGATCCGATGTTTTTGACCTTTGATGGTGAGTCGGTATTGTATGAAGGTAAATCGACCGTTTATCCAATTTTCATTAACGAGGCTGCTTACTACGAAAAAGGAATTGCCATGTCTTTTACCCAAAAGCAAATAGTCAGTCTTGAGTAGAAATTTAAAACTTAGTCTTGAGAAGTTTCAGGGGACAAAAACTCCTCTTTAGAAGCCGTAGTAAAAGAACGAAATTCCTTCCATATTTCCAAACTGAGAATACAGGTAATCAGCCACACCACACCAGCCGTATAACCAGCAATAACATCGGTAGGCCAGTGAACTCCTAGATAAAGCCGACTCAAACCAATAGCAGCAATTAATACAACTGTCAAGCTGTAAATCCACCAGCGTTGCTTGGGAAAGCGCGCACCCAAGAAATATCCTAGCAAACCGTAAATAACCATGGAAATCATCGCGTGCCCGCTAGGAAAACTGTAAAAGCGAACGTCAACAACGCGCTCCCAAAGTTGAGGTCGATCGCGAGCAAAAAGTTTTTTTAATAGTAAATTTAAACCGAGCGCCCCCCCACCGGTGATCGCAATAGTTGCGGCTTCCGATCGGTGATTGCGCGCTAGCAAAACAATACCCAAGCTCAGACAAATCGCTAGCAGCAACTTCGGCTCGCCCACAAAGGTAAAGCCCAGCATTACTCGATCGCGCAGCGGAGTGTGAAGGCTCCTGAGATATAGTAAAATAGAGGTATCGAAAGCGTAACTTTGTTTTCCCAACACGTCTTCGGCAAGGGTGGAAAATCCCCACATCCCCAAAGCAGCAACAGCAAGCCCGGCCAGCCGAATTATCGAAATGAGCGATCGAATTTTAGAACGCATTTTCTAAGTAATTAAAATTTTAAAATTTCCAACTCAAAATAATACCACAAGTATCGGAAACGAAAACGCCTTACCAATCGTCTAGATTCTTGAGCAACTATATTCTGAACCATTAATTGATTTTTCACTACCCACCTCAGCTTTTACATCCCATCGGCGAATGACTATACTCTCCACCAAATACATTTCTGCAATTTTGTTGACCTTGGGGTTGACAAGTCTTTCTAGCTGTGCTAGTAACAGCGGAGTAAGTGCGCCGATCGCCGAAGCCCACACGATCGCCCAGCGTCTCGTCTCGACCGCAGTCGCCCAAAAGCCGAACAACCCGCAATTCGGCCAGCCGATCGACTGTACCCTAGGAAAAGACTGTTTTGTATTGCTGTATTTCGATCGAGAACCCGGCCCCACCGCCGTCGATTTTGGCTGCGGACGCCAAACCTACGACGGCCACGACGGCACAGATTTTGCCATTCCCGACGCCAAAGCAATGGCAAAAGGAGTGCCAGTTATTGCCTCCGCTGCAGGCAAAGTTTTGCGAGCACGAGATGGTGTAGTCGATCGGCGTTTACAAAACGAGACAGAGAAAGCCAACATCGCAGGCACAGAATGTGGCAACGGCATGGTAATCGACCACGGCGGTGGTTGGGAAGCCCAATACTGCCACCTCCGCAAAGGCAGCGTTGCCGTCAAACCGGGTACGCAGGTACAAAAAGGCACAGTTTTGGGCATGGTGGGAAACTCTGGGATGGCATCTTTCCCCCACGTACACGTAACTTTTCGCTATCAAGGCAAACCCGTAGATCCGTTTGTCGGGCCCGACGCGAAGGTAGGCTGCAACATCGCCCGCAATCCTATTTGGGACAAGCCTCTAGACTATATTTCCACAGGTTTAATTAGGGCCGGTTTTGCCAATAAGCCACCCGATATCAACGCTGTTTGGGAAGGACAATTTTCAGAGACTCAACTCCCTGCAAACAGTCCAGCTTTGTTGTTTTGGGTGCAAAGTTACGGAGTGCTCAAGGGCGATCGCGAACAATACAAATTATTTGCCCCCAACGGCACAACCATCGCCGATCAGACCAATGAAATTAAAGCCCCCAGCCGCACTTGGTTGGGTTATGTCGGCAAAAGAAACAGTACAAATTCTCCTCTGACTCCCGGAGTTTGGCGGGCCGAATATCGGTTGACTCGGGGCGATCGAGTTTTGACCGAAGTCAAGCGAGAAGTAGAGTTGCGTTAGTCGCCAAGTTACTCATACCAAATTCCTTTAAAAATGAGCATCAAATATGTTAAAATAACAAAAATATTTTTTCATTTTTGATGGTCAAGTTTTCCTTGCCTCATAATAAAAATGTCATACAGCCAATTCACAAACCTAGAAATGATAGAAACCAACTTTGGCATAACCATTGCTGACAAAGTTGGTATTTTTGCCGATTTACCCGACGCCGAGTATAGCGCTCTTCTCAGCCAAACTCTGCAAGAAAACATTTCTTTAGCTTTAGCAATTAATACCGAAAAAGCTCGCTCAGAATTAATTGTCACACCTATTTTAGTAGAACTTAGAAAGCAGTTTAAGTATCAAATTAGCTTTTTTTCAGGAAAAGAGTTTAATGTAGATTTAGAAAAAGGATTAATGGGTTTCTGTGATTTTATGATTAGTCGTTCTCCCGAACAACTCCTAATCAAAGCCCCCGTTGTCGCCTTAGTAGAAGCTAAAAATGATAATATCCAAGCTGGGCTTCCACAATGTATGGCAGAAATGATTGCCGCTCAAATCTTTAATGAAAGAAGAAACAATAATATTTCCGAAATATATGGAGTAGTCACAACAGGGACTAATTGGAAATTTTTACGGCTTAGTAATCAACTTATGGAAGTTGATTTAAATGATTATTTTATTGATAATATTAGTAAAATAATTGGCATCTTAAAATATTTGATCGATGCAGCTAACCTATGAAACTGGGAGCCAATTTATGAAATTTGCTCAATAGAGATAAATTTAACAATGACTTAACCAGAATTTTTACAAGATCACAAATTATCCGGGACAATCTAGCTTTCATCAGCTTGTTGTCGCCGGCTCGATCACTCCTCCTTCCCCGTCGAACGCGAGCGTTCGGGAGGGTGGTTTGGATGTATAAAATTTAGGGCAAATTGTTCCAAGCTTGAGCCACAATGTCGCTCAGCCATAGCCTCTGAGCAAAATCGAGCAGATTGTCGTCCGCGAGTACCTCAGCCTTTAATTCATCCAAAGACTGAGATCGCGATCGAGCTATTTGGATCACACCCGCGATCGCCGACGCCACCAATTCTTCATTCAGTGGCTGCTGTCGCAAAGCAATCATTTCTTGAGGATTCGTAGGAATGGGATAATTCATAGGAGTGCATACCAAAGGGAGTAGATATTCAGCCGTTGCGGGCCAACCGAGAGCAAGAGCGATCGAAAACCTAAAAATCTGAGAACATTGTAAACTTATTTAAAACTCAATAAGTATTCGGGAGTATAGCCTACTTTGCTCCCTTGTCAACTCCCCCATCTTTATTAATTTATTCAGAATTGAGAGCCTAATCATGCAAGAAATTCTTTATCTAGAAGTCCCGACACCGGATACAGCAGCCGTCTGCACTTGGTTGCAGCACGAATTCGATCCCGGAATCGGAGAAAAAATTATTACTGCTGACGGCTTTCGCCTGCTTTCACCAGCCACAACAGCCGAGGTTCTCAAGTCTGGAACTCAAAAGGCCAATCCAAAACCCGCCTTGGCTGACACCAATTCAGGAAACCAAAATTGGCGATCGGCAGAACTTTCCACCTTTGTCTGGTCACTGCAACGCACCACTTATTTAAAAGTCTTTCGTCTAGAAGAGGCGCCTGCGGGAGAAAAAAAGTTCCTGGAAGCTCTGAATCTTGCTGTGAAAAACAAGTTTCCCGATCGCTACCCGGAACCCCCTGTCATAGACCTCTCCAAACACTCAATTTTTGAGGCTCTTGCCCCCTATTACCCCCTCACCGTCAAATACTTCCAAAAAATGCCTGAAGGCGAATACGACCTCAAGCGCGTCTACTGGTGGGAGCAACGTTGGCGCGAAGGCACTCGCAATCCTCAAAAGCCAAAACAAGTAGTGTTTTTGAAGGAAGAGGGAACAGGGAAGAAGGAAGAAGGAAGAGGGAAGAAGGAAGAGGGAACAGGGAAGAAGGCAGAAGACACGATTTTGGTGTCTGATTCTGGCGATACTTTTTATGACTTAATTTATATTGGCGGGGCCTTGGGAGTGATTCACGCCGCAGTCATGGCGAGATTGGGCTACCGGGTGCTGCTAGTTGAACGAATGCCTTTCGGGCGAATGAATCGCGAGTGGAATATTTCGCGGGATGAAATTCAAAGCTTAATTGATTTGGGTTTATTTACTGCTGCAGAAATCGAAACTTTGATTGCCCGAGAATACAAAGATGGCTACAACAAGTTTTTTGATGCTAACAATCCGCCCGTTGCTCAAGCGCCAGTTCTGCACACACCAAAGGTACTCAATGTAGCTTTGGACGGCGAAAAATTGCTGAATTTAGCGGGAGTTAAGCTAACAGAAGCTGGTGGGGAAATCTGGGACGAAACTGAGTTTATCAGAGCCGATGTTGAAGCAGAAAAAGTAGTAGTTCAAGGCCGCCACTTGCCGACAAAAGCCGATCGCACTGCATTAGGACGGCTGCTGGTGGATGCAATGGGTTCGGCTTCTCCCATCGCTTGGCAATTGAACGAAGGGCGGACTTTTGACAGCGTTTGTCCGACAGTGGGAGCAGTCATCGACGCAGGATTTGAGCCGGGAGTGTGGGATTCCGAGTACGGGGATGTACTCTACACTCACGGGGACATTTCCCGGGGGCGCCAGCTCATCTGGGAGTTGTTTCCCGGCGCCGGCACAGAATTGACAGTTTATCTATTTCACTACCACCAAGTACATCCAGAGAATCCCGGTTCTTTGCTGGAAATGTACGAGGATTTTTTCGCAATTTTGCCGGAATACCGCCGCTGCGATGTCGATAAATTGGTGTGGAAAAAACCGACCTTTGGTTATATTCCGGGGCATTTTAGCAGCAACAGCAGCGATCGCTCCGTGGCCATCGATCGCCTAGTCTCGATCGGCGACGCAGCATCCTTGCAATCTCCCCTCGTTTTCACCGGCTTCGGCTCTCTTGTCCGCAATCTTTTCCGCTTAACAGACCTTTTGGATACAGCATTAAAGCACAATTTGTTGACTGCAAATCACTTAAACCAAATTCGCGCCTACCAGAGCAATGTTTCCGTAACTTGGCTATTTTCTAAAGGCATGATGGTTCCTACCGGGAGCAGTTTGCCGCCTCAAAGAATTAATTCAATTCTCAATACCTTTTTCGGTATTTTGGCAGGACAAAAACTCACCGTAGCCGAAACTTTTATTAAAGACAGAATCGACTGGCTAACTTTCAATCGACTGGCGCTCGAAGCAGCCGGAAAAAACCCTTCTCTCCTTTTGTGGATTTTAGATTTTGTCACCTTGAGGGATATTTGGCGCTGGCTGGGAAGTTACGTGAATTTTACTCTGCTGGCTGTGGCCAGTTTGCTGTTCGGATGGCTTCCCAGCTTCGCTCGCAGGGTACAACCTTGGTTGGAACCCCGGTATCCGGCTGTTTGGCTGTGGCTGTTGGCTACCAGCTATGCTCTCACCTACGGCCTGGGAAAGGCGAGAAAAGAGTTTTGAGTTTTGAGTTGTGACTCAAAACTAGCAACTTCAATTCGCTATCGAAAACTCGGCAATTCAATTTCAGCTAGCGATCGGCGTTTTTTAGAAGCCCGCAGCGGACTGGCAATCAAGCTCAGCCAGTCTGGTTGGGCGACTGCTGTGGGTTTTGCCACACTCGATCGCACTTCTTGAATGCCAAAGGTTTCAACAGAGTTCAAAATTTGAAAAGCCCTGGCCAATTCTTGGGCGTCCACTTTGGTAGCAGTTTCGGGTTCAGGCTCAGCCACCGGCAGTTCAGGTTCAGCAACCGGTTCGGCCAAGTCAGTTGCCGGCTCATCAGGCTGGGAGGTTTCGCTCTTGTGCAATTGAATGCCGGATACTTCGGCTAATTTGTTGAGTTCCACATTGGCTGGGGCTTCAGGCTCGATCGCATCGACAACAACCGCTACCTCTGGATGCTCTTCGGTTTCCGACCAAGGTTGGACAGGGGAAGCGTTAAAGGCTGGCGGCAGCGGAACTTGAGAGCTTTTGACCGTAGCGAGCAAGGATTCTAATTGCGCGCTGGCGCTATCCTCTGCATTGTCAGGCGACTCGCTCCTTGATGACTTTACCTGCGGCCTGTCCAAACTTCTTTCCAAGGCAGCTTTGAATTGCAGAGTGTGGCGCTGCTGGCGGTGCAAGCGGGCTCGCAATTCCCTGCAAATATTTTCTGTGGCTACTAACTGGTGTAACTGTTCGTTGTAGCGCTGCACAGTAGACGCACATTCTCGCTCAACAGTCGCTAGCCTGACTTGGCTGGTTGCCAACTGACTTCTTAATTTTTCGACTAAAATTTCTTGACTTTGGAGGGTTTGATGGGAAACTTCCACTTTGCCAAACAGCCGCGTCAATTGTTCTTGAGTATTTTCCAGTTCTGCAGTCCGCTGTTCTAGCAAAGTTTCGCGATTCTGCAATGTTTTTTGGGACTCTTCGAGCGCTGTTTCTAGCTGGGCGATGCGCTGTAAAAGGTCGCGGTTGCATTCGTGCAGCGCTTGCATTAGGGTGACTGGGGTCGATCCTTTGCCCTTGGCCTGTTCGGCATTCCCAAGCATATTTTTTAGATTGTCTGAAATCGGGGGCGAGCCCGCCTCAGTCGGCTGTGTCGGAGATTGCGAATTTTTTGTTTCAGGTTTTGTAGGAATTGCATCTACACTGATGGCGTTGGGAAAATCTACTGTTTGCCAGTCTTCTTCTGGCTGTTGGGGAAGCGTTGCGGGAGTGTCTGTCGCATCGGGGGCGATCGGCTCAAAACCCCCAGCAGCAGCAAAATCTGAGTGCAATGGTTCGGTATCGGATGGAACAGCAGGGTACGGTTGGTGCTGATGGGCTCGAAGATCAGCTTCTGACATGGCTTTTTATCCCAATACTCACAGGGTCTCAGATACAGTCTATCCTTAGAGATTCTCCAGAAGGAAGCCCCTAAGTGATAGTTTTTGGCATTTTTCCGGTTTTTTGGGACAATAACCTCTGAATCGAGTGGCGCGATCAAACTATAGCGGTCGGAACAAGTCGGATGGAAGTCGGAACAAGCAAGAAGGAAGAACCAATAAAATCAAGGGTTTGAGCAATTAAGAATGTCCTAACCGTTTTAGCTGTTGCGCTATACAACCCGAACTCAAATTAACGTGTAAGATGCGCGCACCAGCACCCTCCGGCTGTGAGTTTTTCGCCGCGAGTCCTATCAAAATGATTTTTCTCAATCTCTAATAGCAGTTTCAAACAATGATGCCACTGTAGACCCCTGATCCAAACCCATACAGAATCAGTTATTCCCAACTCTTTAATTCTTTAATCTAAAATGGTATAACTTACTGTTTCGGCATCCGGGCGATCGCCTAAGCTTTAACAACTGCAAAATGTTTGTCAATGATTGCTGGAACTTCTGCCGGTGCAATGCGACTGTAGCGAGTTTTGTCCGGCATTAAAACTATATTGGGGCCGGCTTTGCACTGTTTGAGACATCCGGTTCCCTGAACTGTCACTTTGTCTTCTAAACCGCGCGAATTCAAAGCATTTTCTAAAGCTTTACAGACTCCTCCAGCGCCCCGCTTCAGGCAGTCTGATTTTTGACATACTAATATTTTGGTTTGGGTTTTTGCCGGAGCTTTTACAGTGTGAGCTGCTGTGGCAGAGGTGAATTCGCTTTTGCCGATCGCGCGATCGTCGGATGTCCATACCGCAACAGGCAGATTGGTGGAGTCGAGCAGTTCTGGCGATCGATCGTTTTGACCTTGAGCCAGCTTGAGGCTGCGAGCTTTAAGTTTTATTTTACCGTTTTTCAAGTTGATTTCTTTCTCGCCTACAACTTCAACTTTCAAACCGGGCGTCAAAACAGGTAACAGAAATGACCGCAATTCCTTGCACAGTTTAACAAGATATTCTACTCCCCGAGCATTGCTAATTCGCAAATATTTAAGTTTGCAGCCATCTTCAATAATCAAGCCGAGGATTTCTCCCTCTAAACTGAATTCGGAAACTTGCTTGCCAGACTTATACATTGTTATGACTCCTTTAAATCCGTTACATCCGTTACATCTTGTACACTGAGCTTTGCCAAACTTGCTTCTACCTTGAAGCCTTTTGCCAGCAGCACTCCAGCCATTCCACCAGTTCGTCCCGAGGGGCACTGACTTGCCTCAACACGCTCATTAACTGAGCCGCTTGTTTAGCTGTGTTGACTTTTGCCCGCAAAGGTTGGTCAACCGCGCACCAGCAGGGAATTTCTAGTTCTTGCAAGCGTTTGTAAACTTGCCACCTATCTAGCCAACTAACTTGCACAATGTCACAAACTTCTAATTCTGGATCTGCTGGATTCATTTTTTAACAACAGTAATAATTTGCATTAATTTTTACCCTGAATGGTAGCGGGTAGAACTTAAAAGCCAGATTTCAGCAGAACATCAAAGATGATCGAAAGCCCTTCCTGAAAAATTCTGCCTTTTGCCCTCTGCCTTCTGCCTTCAGAAGGTTCGCCCCACTTTCAGGAAGCGTTCAGAACTAGGATCTTGTTCAAGCATAACCCAACTGCTAATAATTCTCAATAGGTTTACAAAAAAAATTTCCTACTCTATAAAATCTTCTACTATCGAGGCAGACGCTGCTTGACTGGTAAATTTACGGTGCTAGACTGACTCTATTGGCAACAAAACTGCCTATTGAGAGGAGAACACACATGGCTGAGACTCAGAGTGCATTGAGACCGTTTGGACACATAGCCGAAAACCCAGTTCTACTGGAACATTCAGTCACAGCACCGATTTGTGAAGGGATGAACGCGCTGCTGGCCAGTTTCCAGGCTCTATACCTGCAATATCAAAAACATCATTTTGTGGTGGAAGGGGCAGAATTTTACTCCTTGCACAAATTCTTTGAAGAAAGCTACGGAGAAGCTCAAGATAGCGTCCACGAGTTGGGCGAACGGTTAAACGGGTTGGGCGGCATACCGGCAGCTAGCTTTAGCAAGTTAGCCGAGCTGTGCTGTTTTGAGCCGGAAGCCGACGGCGTATATTCCTGCCGCCAAATGCTGGAACACGATTTAATTGCAGAGCAAGCTATCCTCGGTTTGCTGCGGCGTCAAGCAGGACAAGCAGAAAGTTTGGGCGATCGAGCTACGCGCTACCTCTACGAAAAAATCCTGCTGAAAACAGAAGAGCGGGCTTATCACATTTCCCACTTCCTCGCCCCCGATACCTTAGTGCAGTTGAACTTGAACTAACAATTCTTCTTCTTCTTCCTCTTCCTTCGCGCCCTTTGCGCCTTCGCGGTTCGTTATCTTAGATCAAAAAAAAAGCGAGCAGTTTTGTGACTGCCCGCTTTTTTATACAAAGTGCGCTTTTCCCCAGGGAATTAAGGCGCTAAAGCATTGCCGCGCAACAAGCTACCAATGGTTTTCGCAGTAATCTTCATTTGCACGAAAGGATTGGCCGGTACTACTGTTTTATACAAGTAGCTATCGAATGTGAGCTTCTGCACATCGCGATCGGCACACATTTCCACAAAAGCTTCGCGAGTAGCGTCGGAACGGTAGAACACGCGCTGCAAAATGTCGAGAACTTTGTAAGTAATGCCGTAGGCTTTATCCCACCGCTTCAGGTAAATCTTAATTTCCTCTTCAGTCGGAATGCGCGCGCCTTTATTGGAAATCTCCACAATAGTTTCGGCGCACATCCGGCCAGACTTGGCGGCAAAATAGATACCTTCGCCGGAAGACTTGGTAACGTAACCTGCTGCATCGCCTACGAGAGCAACTCGGCCGACAACCCGGCGGGGACGCGGATGTTCCGGAATTGGGTGAGCTTCCACTTTAATAATCTCACCGCCCATCAGTTTTTTGGCAGCGCGGGCGCGAACGCCTGCTTGCAGCTTTTTGATGCTGGCTTGATTGACTTTCATCGTGCCGGTACCGACGGCTACGTGGTCGTATTTGGGGAACACCCAAGCGTAGAAATCGGTAGATACGTCGTCGCCGACGTACATTTCGGCTAAGTCTTCGTAGTAAGCCATTTTATCTTCTGGCAGGCGGATGCGCTCTTGGAAGGCGATCGCATAATTGTAGTCGCCAGCGTCGATCGCCTTTGCTACGCGGGAGTTGGCGCCGTCAGCCCCGATTACCAAATCGACTTTCAGAGTTTTCTGAATTCCCATTGCGCTGCCGTCGGAGTGGTCGGCATAGTGGAGAGTGTAGGGGTCTGTATTGTTGCCGGGAATTTCTAATTTGTGAACGGTGCCGTTAATCAGTTTTGCACCCAACGAAGCGGCGCGATCGCGCATGAAGCCATCGAGCACTTCGCGGCGGCACATACCGATGTATTCGTGTGCGTTTTCAATATTGATGTCCACCTCGACGTTGGAGGGGGAGATCATTTTCATTTTTCTGACTTGGCGGTCAATAATACTTTGCGGCAAATCAAATTCGCTGACCATGCACAGGGGAATCGCCCCACCGCAGGGTTTGGCGTTGTCTAATTTACGCTCGAATAGGTATGTTTCGATTCCTGCTTTTACCAATGTTTCGGCGGCGGAAGAACCCGCAGGGCCTGAACCTACTACTGCAACCCTTAGTGTCAAAGCTTTTCTCTCCAGTTTTTTTCTATAGGCATTACTCAGGTGTGATGGTATCACGGACTTTGGATGCGGTGGCGTGAAGCAGGGGAGATTTCAATGAAATGAAACAGAGCTTAACAGTTCGATACGAAAATCGGGTTTCGGGCAGTAGGTGCGATCGAAGATCTTAAATCTTTAACGGCAGATGAACGCGGATGTGCGCTCATGTGCAGTGGTGTGTCCTGGTGTGCGATCGAACTTCTAAGAACAAGCTTTCGCGCCTGTTCCACAACAGATGAATTTTCTGCTTGTGGGGTGGGCTTCTAGGCTGAACAAGCTTTCGCGCCTGTTCCACAACAGATGAATTTTCTGCTTGTGGGGTGGGCATCTTGCCCGCCCATAAGAGGTTAGAACCAGTCCAATAAGTTACATTAAAGTTACTTGCACTTATATCTAAAATTCTTATGCTCGGTAACTTTCAACAAAGCAACCTGCGGATTGAGCTTGAAGCTTCCGAAACAGCGATTAGAGACAGCTTGTTGCGTCCGAGTCAATTGCAGCAGTGGATGTGGCCGCAGCAGTTGTCTAGCGGTTTGCCGGAAGAATTTTCTCAAGGTTTGACCTTTACAAGTTGGCTGGGCCCCGTGGCAGTTCAGCATCACGTTGATATTGCTGAGCACAATTGTCTGCGGCTGTTATTGAGTCAGGGAATTGACGGATTTCACGAGTGGTATTGGGGCGATGGTTGGGTGCAGTCTCGGTTGGAGGGAGTGTCGCTGCTGCCGCTGAATTTGGGGCAAACGGCTAGTTTACTCCGGCTGCGGGAGTTTGTAGCCCGGAAGGGGAAGTAGATAAATGACTCTCCAAAATCCTTAGAACAAAGTCTGGTAGTCCTGCATAGCAACGAAAAATCCTAAACACTTTTAGGGGTCAAGAAGTGTTGTAATCATGGATAAAATACCAGAAGGCCCCACATTATTGGAAAGCTTTTTAGATTAGGAAAGACTCTTTATTACAACAATAGCGAGATATCCTGTACATCAGGGAGTTCTTGCATCTTTCGATATCAGAAGTTTTGCCCGTATCTTTCCGACAGATTTGTGTCGCTGGCGAGGCAAAACTTTTTTATATGCGACCAAAAAATCTGTATAATAGACGGCACATTGTCTGTCAACTGCTTGGAGGGAATCCGACAAACCTTTAGCACCCATTTCAACTCGACTTCGTATATATAGCCATCCTAAATCATTTGTGAATTTCTTACTCCCTCCCCGCGAGTTCGGGGAGGGTTGGGGTGGGGTAAAAAATTTACGACTCATGTAGGATTGCTATAAACCGCTAGAATTTTTTTGGTTAAGGCATCAATTGGCAGCTCTTTCCACTGCTTGTTCCCCTTATTGTCTACAAACGACTACATTTCATCATGTTGGAGCGTTAGCTTGTCTTGGTTTTTTGACTTTACTTGAACTTTCCGGGGGACTGATGCTAATTGTTGAAAAAGACATAGTATTGGAACCAGCGGGGGGACACCCTCGGGACTTTGACAATCGCAACTCAACATATTTTTTCTAATAAAAGCCGATAGCTCAATTTTTTGTTTCTTCTGAAATCCTTTGATGTCTGGGGTTTTAAACAAACTGCCTGTGACAATATATATATTTAAAGTTTTGCTTAGCGCTGGGGGTGGGACAATTTTTAACGATGTTTGGATAACCGAAACGGGGACAATTCATGGAGTTGAGAATTAACCAGGCTTAGATACGTAGGCATTATAACTCATTACCCTTACTCTGCCAGACCGCGTGAAAGCTACTTAGCTGCCGAAAAACTAAGAGTGTGTTATAAAAACATGATTTGTTCCTTTCTAAAGCGCTATTCTCGACACAACGAACCCGGTGTGTTTTGACTGCGCGTTAATTTTTAGCAAGAAAATAAATATGCTCTCCATTCCAGGCATTGCCGTCCAGACACTTCTCTATGAAAGTGCCAACTCTCTGGTTTACCGGGCCATCCGGAAAGCGGATAACCAGCGGATTATCCTCAAACTTCTCAAAGAAAGCTACCCCACACCTCAAGAATTGGTGCGCTACCGCACCGAATACCGAATCACCCAAGAGTTGAAAGAGGCGGGAGTCGTGCGAGTATATGACTTGCAAAAATACCAAAACAGCCTCGTGATGTTTGTGGAGGACTTTGGCGGTGAATCCTTGAAAATATGGATGCAGCAGCGCTCCTTTACTCTTGAAGAATTTTTGCTGCTCGCTATTGCTACAACTGAAACTTTAGGACAAATTCACAGTGCCAATATTATCCACAAGGATATTAACCCTTCTAATATAGTATTCAATCCAGCGACCGGACAGCTCAAAATTATCGACTTTGGCATTTCCACTCAGCTAACGCGAGAAATGCCAACCCTGAAAAATCCCAACGTTTTAGAAGGAACCTTCGCTTACATCTCGCCGGAACAAACTGGTAGGATGAATCGCTCTATCGATTACCGCACTGACTTTTACTCCCTCGGTGTCACCTTCTACGAATTGCTGACAGGAAAACTGCCTTTTGAGACAGAAGACGCTTTAGAGCTAGTTCACTGCCACATTGCCAGACAACCAGTTCCCCCGCACGAAATCAAGCCAGAAATCCCCCTAATTGTCTCGCAAATTGTCAGCAAGCTGATGGCAAAAAATGCGGAAAATCGCTATCAAACTGCATTGGGGCTCAAGCAGGATTTAGAAATGTGTCTGGTTCAATTACAAGAAACCGATAGCATAGAAGAATTTGACTTGGGAACGCTGGATCTTACAGACCATTTCCTGATTCCCGAAAAGTTATACGGCAGAGAAACAGAAGTTTTTCATCTATTAGCGGCCTTTGAAAGAGTTCGTAAGGCTAGTGCCGAAATGATGCTAGTTGCTGGCTTTTCTGGGATTGGTAAAACCGCAGTAGTGAATGAAGTGCATAAGCCGATCGCCCGACAGCGTGGCTATTTTATCAAAGGCAAATACGACCAATTCCAGCGCAATATCCCCTTCAGTGCATTTGTGCAAGCATTTCGGGAATTGATGGGACAATTATTATCAGAAAGTGACGCTCAGTTACACAGATGGAAAACCCTGATTCTCACCGCAGTAGGCGAGAGTGGGCAAGTCTTGATTGACGTAATTCCTGAATTAGAACACATCATTGGCGCTCAACGTCCTGCACTAGAATTGTCGGGGAGTGCAGCACAAAATCGCTTCAATCTGCTGATGCAGAAATTTGTGCAAGTATTTACCCAAGCAGAACATCCCTTAGTGATGTTTTTGGACGATTTGCAGTGGGCAGATTCGGCATCGCTGCAATTGCTACAAGTGTTAATGCAGGATAGGGGGCATCTGTTAGTATTGGGTGCTTATCGGGATAATGAGGTATCACCGGCTCATCCGTTTATGTTGACTGTGGATGAGATTTTGAAGTCTGGAGCCACGGTGAATACGATTACCCTGCAACCGTTGAGTTTAGCAGATCTCAATCAGTTGGTAGCAGATACGCTGATTTGCGATTTATCTTTAGCCGGGCCCCTGACAGAATTGGTTTATCAAAAAACCCAAGGTAATCCCTTTTTCTCGACTCAATTCCTCAAAGCCTTGTATGAAGAGGGTCAAATTATTTTTAACCCCCCTCAATCCCCTCTTAGTAAGGGGGGCAGTAAAGGGGGGTGGCAGTGCGATATTAATCAACTTAAATTTGCCGACGCCTCGGATGTGGTGGAGTTTATGGCGGCGCAATTGCAGAAGTTGCCTGCCAAAACTCAGGATGTTCTCAAACTTGCTGCGTGCATTGGGGCACAGTTTGATTTAGATACCTTGGCAATAGTCAACGAAGAATTACCAGAACCAACGGCATCAGCGCTGTGGAAAGCCTTGCAAGAAGAACTCATTTTAGTGATTTCAGAAGGCTATAACTTTATTCAAACAGATGCTCAATCCCCGAATCAGTCTGTTGCTAATCCAACTTATAAGTTCCTGCACGATCGCGTCCAGCAAGCGGCTTATTCATTGATTCCCGACGACCAAAAACAAGCCACTCATCTGAAAATAGGACAGTTACTGCTACAAAGTTCTTCCGAGATAGAAACAGAAGAAAAACTATTTGATATAGTGGGGCATTTAAATCAAGGAATTGAGTTAATCCATCAATTAAGTGAACGCTCAGCCTTAGCCCAACTCAACTTAGAAGCTGGACGTAAGGCTAGAAATTCTACCGCCTACGCTGCGGCAAATATCTATCTACAAACGGGAATTGAGCTACTGACACCTCAATGCTGGCAAACTCAATATGAATTGGCGCTAAATCTCTATGTTGCTGCTGCTGAAATTGCCTATTTGAATGGTGACTTTGATGGTATGGAACAGATGGCAGCACTGGTTTTGCAAGAAGCCCAAACAATTTTAGAGCTAGTTAAAATTTACGAAATTAAAATTGCGGCTCAGACAGCCCAGAGCAAGGTATTAGAAACGATCGCAGTAGCAAGAGACGCACTCTTACAATTGGGGATTGAACTTCCTGCCGAACCTGATGAAGCCAAGATTGGCAAAGCGCTACAAGCTCTTGCGGGCCAACTAAGTGGCAGAAAGATTGAGGAATTGGTTGACTTACCTGTGATGACAAATCCACAGACTCAGGCAGCTATGCAACTGTCTGGTATGTTGTTTCCACCCATTTTCCAGGGAATGCCCGGTTTGCTGCCCCTGCTTAGCTCAACGATGGTGAGTTTATCGATCTCCTTTGGGAATGCGCCCGCATCGACGGTGGGTTATGCGATGCACGGGATGGTGTTCTGTGCCTTTTTACAAGAGGTGGAAACGGGCTATGGCTTTGGGAAATTGGCACTTTCATTGCTCGATCGGTTGAATGTGCCCGAATTCAAGTCCACAGTTCTACTTTTGTTTGGTGGCTGGATTCAGCATCGCCAAGAATCTCTTTTGGCAACGATACCGACGCTGAAAGAGGGCTATAGGTTTGGTATGGAAACAGGCGACTTTGTAGACGCTGGCTACAACATATATATTTGTTTTTATACTCATTTATTCGCTGGTGTAGAACTAGACACTTGGGAACCAGAAATAGCAAGTTACAGGGCTGTCATGGCGCAGTTGAAACAATATTCGGCTCGGGTTTATTTGGATATGATTCAGCAGACGGTGCAAAACTTGAGGGAAACCCGTATGCGGCCGGATTTGTTAATAGGCTCTGCCTACGATGAAACGGTGATGATTCCCAAGCACTATCAGGATAATGAATTCACGGCGATCGCTTGTGCCTGCATCTACAAACTGCTGCTTGCTTACTGCTATGGGAATTATACGGCTGCCCTAGACCACATTACCCAAGTCAAACAGTATTTGATGGGAGTATCTGGATCGGCTTTTGTTCCAATTTTTCATTTTTATGCCGCCCTGACGCACCTGGCAATTTTTCCCGCACAGCCAGCAATTGAGCAAACTGAAATTATTGCCTTAGTGGAAACCCATCAAAGCACGCTGCAACAGTGGGCGCAAAATGCTCCCATGAATTATCTGCATAAATGGTATTTAGTGGAAGCAGAACGGCAACGGGTGTTGGGCAATAAAGCCGAGGCGATTGAAATGTACGATCGTGCCATTTCTGGAGCCAAAGAAAACAAATATGTTAATGACGAAGCCCTGGCAAACGAAATCGCAGCCAAATTCTACTCGGAATGGGGCAAAACAAAAGTTGCTCAAGCCTACATCTTTGAGGCGTATTATTGTTATGTTGAATGGGGAGCTACTGCTAAGGTAACGGATTTAGAAACGCGATATCCCCACTTATTCGCGGTAACTCAACCGGGAAGGAATAACACTCAAACTACCGTAGCAATGACAACGACTGGTTCGGGCAACCACCTAGATATCAGCGCAGTTATGAAGGCTTCTCAGGCGATTTCTGGAGAAATTATGCTAGATAAGCTACTGTCTAGCTTGATGAAAATTTTGATTGAAAATGCAGGGGGGCAACGAGGCTATCTGATTTTGTTAAGCCAGGGCAAACTATTAATTGAAGCTGAAGGAACAATAAATTCCGCACAAGTGACCGTGTTGCATTCAATCCCCGTTGAAACCTGTCAAGAACTTTCCAAAGCGATTGTCAATTATGTGGCTCGCACTCAAGAAAGCGTCGTACTGGATGATGCTGCGCGATCGGGACAATTTACTAACGACCCCTACATCCAAAAGCATCAGCCCAAATCAATTTTATGTGTGCCGCTGATTAACCAATCTCAAATCATCAGTATTGTTTACCTAGAAAATAATCTGACAGCGGGAGCTTTTACCCCTGAAAGAGTGGAACTATTAAAAGTGTTATCTGGACAGGCGGCGATCTCGATTCAAAATTCTAAGCTTTATACAGAAGTACGCGAAAATGAAAGCAGGCTGGCTCAACTCAACAAAGCTTACGAGCGATTTGTTCCCCATCAATTCCTCCAGTTTTTAGAGAAATCAAGCATCATTGATGTGGAATTGGGCGACCAAGTGCAGTTAGAAATGTCGGTGTTGTTTTCCGACATTCGCGACTTTACCACGCTTTCGGAAACTATGACGCCGGAGGATAATTTCAAATTTATCAATTCTTATCTCAGTCGCATGGAACCCGTCATTAATGAAAATAAGGGGTTTATCGACAAATATATTGGCGATGCGATTATGGCGCTGTTTAGCGGTGAGGCGGATAATGCGGTGAAAGCGGGAATTGCTATGCTGCACCGTCTCGTTGAATACAATAAATACTGCGCCAACGCTGGCTGTGCCCAGATTCAGATTGGGATTGGGATTAATACGGGTTCTTTGATGCTGGGAACGGTGGGCGGACCAAATCGCATGGATGGGACAGTAATTAGCGATGCGGTTAATTTAGCTTCTCGCGTGGAAAGTTTGACAAAAAATTATGGGGTGGCGCTGTTAATTACCCAGCCAACTTATGCGCGCCTGAAAAATCCATCTCTGTACACAATCCGCACTCTAGACACGGTAAAAGTTAAGGGAAAATCCGAAGCTGTGACGATTTATGAGGTGTTTGATGCAGATCCGCCAGAAATTAAACAAGCCAAGTTAGCTACGCTGGAATTGTTTGCAGAAGCTAGGGCACTTTACTCGGAAGGGAAGTTATTTGAAGCGGCGCGGCTGTTTTCCGAGTGTTGGCGTCAGAATCCGGGCGATCGCGTTGCTAAAATTTACTGGGAACGCTGTGAGTCTGCATTGGTGACTCGCACAAAAATCAAAGACCGACTACACCATTTACATTAAGCGGTTGCTATACCTGAAATTCACAGCAAAAGTGCGATCGACTGCTGAGACACCCTACAAACTAGGCGATCGAAATCGGGTAGGTATGTTGTTGCGCTAAAGCGCTAAAGCGCCACAACATAAGAAGTCTAAAAAGTTACTGCCTGAACTATACTGCTGGCAGTGACTCCTTTCAAGACAGCTAAATATTCCCCTGTTACCTGATACTGAATTATAGTATCGTTCACAAAAGCGCCTGTTCCTTGATAAATATTTAACTGGCTAAAAGCCAGGGGGCTAATTAAATCAATTTTGTCTTGATTGAGGGTAAAATCAGTAATCACATCGGCTGTAGAAGCGTCTGTTCCACCAGTATCGATCGCGATCGCAAACACATCAAAACCCAATCCGCCTGTGAGAGTGTCGGCACCAATTTCTCCAAATAAGTAATCATTGCCCCCGTCGCCAAACACTATATCGTCGCCATCGCCGCCGTAAATGCGATCGTTTCCCTTACCTCCGTAAATCAAGTCAAAGCCGCCGTCACCCCGAATAAATTCAATCCCTTGGCCGCCAAAAATAATGTCATTGCCATCGCCGCCCCTGATGCCGTCATCACCTTTTTGTCCGTAAAGCAAGTCATCCCCTGCTTTGCCATGAATATAGTCATTGCCGGGGCGTGCGTGGATAATGTCGTTTAATGCCGATCCTGTGACGCGATCGTCGGAGTCTGTCAAACCGATTACTGACTTGTTCAACAAGGTTTTGACATCGCCTAAGTTATCGTTATCGCTGATATTGACTGTGAGAGGGGCGACGATATTATTATACAATGTGTCATTGCTGGTAGTGGCGTGGCTAATTGGGCTGACCCGATCGCCCTCAACAACCGCATCGTCAACCGCAGTCACCGTTACCGTTTGAGCGACATTCCAGTTTGCGGGAGTAAAAGTAAGAGCCCTTTGGCTGACAGTAACTTGAGTTTCAGGGGTAATGGCGACGGTGACATTAGCAGTTGGCTGAGTATTTAATCGCACTTTGTATATATCGCTGCCCAAGCTTTCGAGTACGTCGGTACTGCCAAGTGGTTCAAGGAAAATGACAGCGGGAGTAGCTTGAGTTGGCGTTGGAGTTATTGTCGGTGTTGGCGTCGGAGTTATTGTCGGAGTTGGCGTTGGAGTTATTGTCGGTGTTGGCGTCGGAGTTATTGTCGGAGTCGGAGTTATTGTCGGAGTTGGAGTTGGAGTCGGAGTTGGAGTCGGAGTGGGAGTTGGCGTAGGAGTTGGTGTTGGAGTCTGTGTTGGAGTCGGAGTCGGTGTTGGCGTGGCAATGTTAACAGTAAAACTGCCTAAATTGCTAGCTACAACTTGATTGCCAAAAGTATCTTTTACTTGCGATGCTTGCAAATTAACAGCATAACTGCCATTATCTGTATCATCCCAATTTCCCCCAGGCGGAGTCAGCGAATAAGTGGCCGTGCGAGCTGTGCCATTACTATTAGTATCGACGCTGACCAATGTAGCGGGAATTGCACCACCTGACCAGTTTACTACCAGATCAGAATTATCTAAACTGCTAACATCAATTCCACTACTATCACTAAAAGTAACTGTCAAGGTCTGACTTGTGCCGCCCGCTGTAGTAATGTTAGAAATTGTACCCAAGCTAGCAGTAGGTGCCGTAAAATCAGCGGTACGAACCAGTTGAGTGGCAGCGGTATTATTATTACTCGCTGTATCCGTAGCAAGAGCCGGAAGTACATCAACTGTGACGGGGCCATCAGCATTCGGTGTGACATCAAAGGTGTAGGTTTTGGCATCGACTGTGACAAAGTTACCGACAGTCGCATTGGTGACGGTAATATCAGTATTATCAAACCCGGTGACATTTTCACTGAATGTTGCTGTGACGCTAAATGCTGCGTTGACTCGGGTTGCTGATGCGGATGTTAAGGCAACTGTTGGTGCGGTAAAATCAGCGGTACGAGTTAACCGAGTGGCCGCCGTATTGTTATTACCCCCAGTATCATTCGCTGTTGCCGCAAGTACATCAACGGTGACATTACCATCAGCATTCGGTGTGACATCAAAGGTGTAAGTTTTGGCATCAACTGTGACAAAGTTACCGACTGTCGCATTGGCGACAGTAATATCAGTATTATCAAACCCGGTGACATCTTCACTGAATGTTGCTGTGACGCTAAATGGTGCGTTTGTGATTGTTGGGGATGCGGATGTTAAGGCAACTGTTGGCGCTGTAGCATCATTCGTGCGAGTCAGTTGCGTGGCGGCGGTATTATTATTGCCAGCAATATCAGTGGCTGTAGCAGGGACATCAACGGTGACAGGGCCATCAGCATTAGGTGTAACGGTAAAATTATAAGTTGTGCCACTACCTGTGAAATTGCTAATCGTACTGTTAGTAAGATTAACGTCGCTGGCTATAAATCCTGTGACGCTTTCGCTGAATGTTGCTGTGACTAAAAATGCTGCGTTTGTGGTTGTTGGTGATGTGGAGGTTAAGGCAACTGTTGGCGCTGTAGCATCATAAGTGCGAGTCAGTTGCGTGGCGGCGGTATTGTTATTGCCAACAAGATCAGTGGCTGTAGCAGCAGGGACATCAACGGTGACCGGGCCATCAGCATTAGGTGTAACGGTAAAATTATAAGTTGTGCCACTACCTGTGAAATTGCTAATCGTACTGTTAGTAACATTAACATCGCTGGCAATAAATCCTGTGACGCTTTCGTTGAAGGTTGCTGTGACTAAGAATGCTGCGTTTGTGGTTGTTGGGGATGCGGATTTTAAGGCAACTGTTGGCGCGGTGATGTCGGCGCTGCGAGTCAGTTGCGTGGCGGCGGTATTGTTATTGCCAGCAAGATCAGTGGCTGTAGCAGCAGGGACATCAACGGTGACAGGACCATCAGCATTAGGTGTAACGGTAAAATTATAAGTTGTCCCGCTACCTGTGAAATTGCTAAGCGTACTCTTAGTAAGATTAACGTCGCTGGCTATAAATCCTGTGACGCTTTCGCTGAATGTTGCTGTGACTAAAAATGGTCCGTTTGTGGTTGTTGGGGATGCGGATTTTAAGGCAACTGTGGGTACAATGGTGTCAATAACTATGGCTTTACTACCGCCGAGGGAATTGGGTGTGGCGGTAGCGGGGAGGCCTAAGATGGCATCCCCAGTCAAATTATCTTTAATTGTGCCGCCGTTGAGGGTGAGGGCAGTTGTGGCCAGGTATTCTAAGTCACCCGAGGTGTCTGGGGCTTGCACTACATAGTTGAAGGTGAGGGCTGTAGTACCGCTACCGCTGGTATAGGTGGCAAAGCGGTCAGTTGTGCCTGTTTCTAGTAGCAGTTGGGGCGTGCCACCTGTGGTATCTACGTTGACAGCGGCATCCAAGGTGACGGTGATATTGATAGTAGAACCGACACCGTAGCTGCCGTCAGCGGTGGTAGCGGTGACAGCAGTAACTTTCGGGGTAGTGTTGAGCAGGATGGAGACGCTGTTGCTGAAGCCGTTCGCCACAGCTAAGTCAGGTTTCCCGTCGCCGTTGAAGTCGTCGATGATGGTGGAGCGGGGGCCATCACCCGTTGTGAAGTCAACTTTGGTGGCGAAAGTGGGGGTGGTGGCTCCGGGGGCGGTGGTGTTGAGCAGGATGGAGGCGGTGTCGCTGCCGTTGTTCGCCACAGCTAAGTCAGGTAAACCGTCGTCGTTGACGTCGTCGATGCTGGGGGTGTAGGGGCCATCGCCAGTACCTAAGGTAACTTGGGGGGCGAAAGCAGGGGTGGTGGCTCCGGTGGCCGTGGTGTTGAGCAAGATGGAGGCGGTGTCGGTGAAGATGTTCGCCACAGCTAAATCAGGTTTCCCGTCGCCGTTGAGGTCGCCGCTGCTGACAGCCAAGGGCTTAGTGCCACTAGGGAAGTCAACTTTGGAGGCGAAGGCGGGGGTCGTAGCTCCTGCGTCGGTAGTGTTCAGCAGGATGGAGACGCTGTCGTTGTCTCTGTTTGCTGCAGCTAAGTCAAATTTGCTGTCGCCGTTGAAGTCGCCGACGCTGACGGAATAGGGGATTGCGCCAGTACGGAAGTCAACTCGGGGGGCGAAGGTGGGGGTGGTAGCATTTGCGGTGGTAGTGTTCAAAAGGATAGAGACGGTGCTGCTGCTAGTGTTGGCGACAGCTAAATCTGGTAAATTGTCCCCGTTGAAGTCTTTGCTCTCGACGGATAAGGGCTGAGCGCTTGTACTGAAGTTAACATTACTGGCGAAGGTGGGGGCGGTGGCCCCTGCGGTGGTAGTGTTCAAAAGGATAGAGACGGTGTTGCTATTGGAGTTCGTCACAGCTAAGTCAGGTTGACCGTCGCCGTTGAAGTCATCGATGCTGAGAGCCCAGGGTTTAACGCCACCACTAGAGAAGTCAACTTTGGAGGCGAAGGTGGGTGTGGTGGCTCCTGTGGGGGTGGTGTTGAGCAGGATGGAGACGCTGTTGTCGCTGTAGTTCACCGTTGCTAAGTCAAGTTTTCCGTCGCCGTTGAAGTCGCCGGTGCTTACGAAGAGGGGGTAACGGCCAGTTGATAAGTCAACTTTGGGGGCGAAGCCTAGTAAACCGCTGTAGGTTTTGAGGGTGGTTTCTGTGACGGCAAGTTTGGGTCTGTGAGGGGATGGGGGGATGAGTTGGGGGATGTCCCAGGTGCCTCCTCGTTCGCTGTTGCCTGTGGTATTAGTGTTGGCGGCGATGTTGGCGCCTGTGAGTTGGTGCAGTTGAGTGAGGAATGCGTAACCTGCGTGCCCGGCTGCTACGTTACACCCGTAGAGGAGAATATCGGCACGGGGAATTAATGCTTTGCGCCACTGTTTGAGTCCAGGGCCGAAGCTTTTTATGTTGCTGCTGTTGAGTGTATTTGTACCGAGATGTACGGAACCTGGAGAGCCGTGAGAGATAATGTGGATTGCTTCGATATTTTGTTCAATTGCTAACCTTTCGGTGATTTGCTCAATGCCATCGAGCGTTTCATCTAGGATAATTACTTCAGCATTTGGGGAAACGCCGTTAATTAAACTCTGGTAATCTTCAACATTTGAGTCGATAAAAATTAGCTGTGAAGCATTTTTTTGTGGTGTCATTTGTAGCCTCTTACTTTTTCAAGCGGTAAGCCGAATAAAAAATATTTATTGCTCATTAAAAACCTCTCTAATGGGGCTTCTGGTGTGACTCTACTCCTGAGTTGGCTATTGAGCGCGCACCGCCCTCTGCCAGTTCGTAAGTTCTGTCTTTCCTGGCAGTCATTTTTGTAGTCCAGTTTTCTTGATTATCGCCCGCTCTCCTTAGCAGAAAACTCCCATTACTATTTTCTGGCTCCCAGCTTCATTTCATACCATTTGTAACATTTTTATCTGACAGAAGCTAAGCCAAATTCAATCATTTCCAACACTTAGGCACTCACGCCCGTTGGGTTGGGTGGCACAATTTGCCTCTGCAGCTTTTATGGGTAGATTGTTGGTGGGATGCAAAATATATCGGCATCCCCGAAAGCTACACCACGAAATTTACTAGCTCAACTATACTGCTGGCAGTAACTCCTTTCAATATAGCTAAATATTCCCCTGTTACCTGATACTGAATGATAGTATCGTTCACAAAAGCGCCTGTTCCTTGATAAATATTTAACTGGTTAAAAGCCAGGGGGCTAATTAAATCAATTTTGTCTCGATCTAGGGTAAAATCAGTAATCACATCAGCAGCGGAAGCGTCTGTTCCACCAGTGCCGATCGCGAGGGCAAACACATCATTGCCCAACCCGCCGGTGAGAGTGTCGGCACCGATTTCTCCAAATAAGTAATCATTGCCCCCGTCGCCAAACACGATATCGTCGCCATCGCCACTTTCAATGCGATCGTTTCCCTTACCGCCGTAAATCAAGTCAATACCGCCGTCACCCCGAATAAATTCAATGCCTTGGCCGCCAAAAATAATGTCATTGCCATCGCCGCCCCTGATGCCATCATCCCCTTTTTGTCCGTAAAGCAAGTCATCCCCTGCTTTGCCATGAAGATAGTCATTGCCGGGGCGTGCGTGGATCATGTCGTTTAATGCCGATCCTGTGACGCGATCGTCGGAGTCTGTCAAACCGATTACTGATTTGTTCAACAAGGTTTTGACATCGCCTAAGTTATCGTTATCGCTGATATTAACTGTGAGAGGGGCGACTAAATTATTATACAATGTGTCAGTGCTGGTAGTGGCGTGGCTAATTGGGCTGACCTGATCGCCCTCAACAACCGCATCGTCAACCGCAGTCACCGTTACTGTTTGAGCGACATTCCAGTTGGCGGGAGTAAAAGTAAGAGCCCGTAGGCTGACAGTAACTTGGGTTTCAGGGGCAATGGCGACGGTGACATTAGCAGTTGGTTGAGTATTTAGTCGCACTTTGTATATATCGCTGCCCAAGCTTTCGAGTACGTCGGTACTGCCAAGTGGTTCAAGGAAAATGACAGCGGGAGTAGCTTGAGTTGGCGTTGGAGTCGGAGTTGTTGGGGGAGTTATTGTCGGAGTTATTGTCGGAGTTATTGTCGGAGTCGGAGTTATTGTCGGAGTTGGAGTCGGTGTTGGCGTCGGTGTTGGCGTCGGTGTTGGCGTCGGAGTTATTGTCGGAGTTGGCGTCGGAGTTATTGCCGGAGCCGGAGTTATTGCCGGAGCCGGAGTTATTGTCGGAGTTGGAGTTATTGTCGGAGTTGGAGTCGGAGTTGGAGTTGGCGTGGGAGTCGGTGTTGGCGTGGGAGGCGGTGTTGGCGTGGCAATGTTAACGGTAAAACTGCCTAAATTGCTACCTACAACTTGATTGCCAAAAGTATCTTTTACTTGCGGTGCTTGCAAATTAACAGCATAACTGCCATTATCTGTATCATCCCAATTTCCCCCAGGCGGAGTCAGCGAATAAGTTGCCGTGCGAGCTGTGCCATTACTATTAGTATCGACGCTGACAAAGGTAGCGGGAATTGCACCACCTGACCAGTTTACTACCAGATCAGAATTATCTAAACTGCTAACATCAATTCCACTACTATCACTGAAAGTAACTGTCAATGTCTGACTTGTGCCGCCCGCTGTAGTAATGTTAGAAATTGTACCCAAGCTAGCAGTAGGTGCCGTAAAATCAGCATTACGAACCAGTTGAGTTGCTGCGGTATTGTTATTACTGGCAGTATCCTTAGCTTTAGCCTCCGGTACATCAACTGTGACATTACCATCAGCATTCGGAGTAACGGTAAAATAATAAGTCGTGCCGCTACCTGTAAAACCGCTCACCGTACCGTTAGTAACATTAATGCCACTATTACTAAATCCTGTCACAGTTTCACTAAATGTTGCTGTGACTAAAAATGGTGCATTTATTGTTGTCGGTGATGCGGATGTTAAGGCAACAGTAGGTGCGGTAAAATCAGCAGTACGAGTCAGTTGAGTTGCAGCGGTATTATTATTACTCGCAGTATCCGTAGCTGTTGCCTCCGGTACATCAACTGTGACATTACCATCAGCATTCGGTGTGACTGTAAAATTATAAGTCGTGCCGCTACCTGTAAAGCCGCTAACCGTACCGTTAGTAACATTAATGTCACTCGCACTAAATCCTGTCACATTTTCACTAAAAGTTGCTGTGACTAAAAATGGTGCATTGATTGTTGTGGGTAATGCGGAGTTTAAGGCAACTGTTGGGGGTGTTAAATCAGCATTACGAACCAGTTGAGTTGCTGCGGTATTATTATTACTGGCAGTATCCGTAGCTGTTGCCTCCGGTACATCAACTGTGACGGGGCCATCAGCATTCGGTGTGACTGTAAAATTATAAGTCGTGCCGCTACCTGTAAAGCCGCTAACCGTACCGTTAGTAACATTAATGTCACTCGCACTAAATCCTGTCACATTTTCACTAAAAGTTGCTGTGACTAAAAATGGTGCATTGATTGTTGTGGGTAATGCGGAGTTTAAGGCAACTGTTGGGGGTGTTAAATCAGCGGTACGAACCAGTTGAGTGGCAGCGGTATTGTTATTATTGGCAGTATCCGTAGCTTTAGCCGCAAGTACATCAACTGTGACGGGGCCATCAACATTCGGTGTGACATCAAAGGTGTAGGTTTTGGCATCAACTGTGACAAAGTTACTGACATTCGCATTGGCGACAGTTATATCAGTATTATCAAACCCGGTGACATTTTCATTAAAGGTAGCAGTGACGCTAAATAAACCATTTACTGTTGTTGCTAATGCTGATGCGGATGTTAAGGCAACTGTGGGTGCAGTCGTATCAATAACTATGGCTTTGCTACCGCCGAGAGAGTTGAGTGAGGCGGTAGTGGGGAGGGTTAAGAAAGCGTCAAAGGCTGTACCCACAGTTTCTTTAATTGTGCCGCCGTTGAGGGTGAGGGCGTTGGTGGCGAGGTATTCTAAGTCACCGGAGGTGTCTGGGGCTTGGACTACATAGTTGAAGGTGAGTACAGTACCGCCGCTACCGCTGACATAAGTGGCAAAACGGTCAGTTGTACCTGTTTCGAGTTGCAGTTGCGGTATGCCACCTGTGGTATCTACGTTGACAGCAGCATCGAAGGTGACGGTGATATTGATAGTGGAACCGATACCGTAGCTGCCGTCAGCGGTGGTAGCGGTGACAGCAGTAACTTTGGGGGTGGTGTGGAGCAGGATGCCGGCGTTGTTGTCGCCCGGGTTCCCCACAGCTAAGTCAGGTTTTCCGTCGCTGTTGATGTCGCCGATGCTGACGGAGCGGGGGTAACGGCCAGTTGGGAAGCGAACTTGGGGGGCGAAATCAGGGGTGGTCGCTCCGGTGGCAGTATTGTTGAGCAGGATGGAGACGTTGTTGCTGAAGTCGTTCGCCACAGCTAAGTCAGGTTTTCCGTCGCCGTTGATGTCGCCGATGCTGAGGAATCTGGGGCCAGCGCCAGTTGGGAAGGGAACTTGGGGGGCAAAAGTGGGGGTGGGGGTTCCGGTGGCAGTAGTGTTGCGTAGGATGGAGACGTTGGCGCTGTCCGTGTTCGCCACAGCTAAGTCAGGTTTGCCGTCGTTGTTGATGTCGCCGATGGTGACGCCGAAGGCGCCAGCGCCAGTTGCGAAGGTAACTTGGGTGGCGAAAGTGGGCGTGGTGGCTCCGGTGGCAGTAGTGTTGCGTAGGATGGAGACGTTGGCGCTGCCGTAGTTCGTCACAACTAAGTCAGGTTTTCCATCGCTGTCGAGGTCGCCGATGCTGACGCCGAAGGGGCGAGTGCCAGTTGCGAAGGTGACTTGGGTGCCGAAATTGGGGGTGGTGGCTCCCGTGGCCGTATTGTTGAGTAGGATGGAGACGCTGTTGCTGCTGCTGTTCGCGACAGCTAAGTCAAGTTTTCCGTCGCCGTTGATATCGCCGATGCTGACGGAGGCGGACTTAGTGCCAGTTGGAAAGGGAACTTGGGGGGCGAAAGTGGGGGTGGTGGCTCCTTTGGTGGTGTTGTTGAGCAGGATGGAGACGTTGTTGCTGGTGTAGTTCGCCGTTGCTAAGTCAGGTTGACCGTCGCCGTTGAAGTCGCCGATGCTGACTCCGAAGGGACCAGCGCCAGTGGCGAAGGGCACTTGGGGGGCGAAAGTGGGGGTGGTAGCTCCGGTGGCAGTATTGTTGAGCAGGATGGAGGCGGTGTTGCTGCTGGTGTTCGCCGTTGCTAAGTCAGGTTGACCATCGCCGTTGAAGTCGCCAATGCTGACGGACAAAGGGTTACTGCCAGTAGGGAAGGTGACTTGGGGGGCGAAGCCTAGTAAACCGCTGTAGGTTTTGAGGGTGGCTTCTGTGAGAATTAGTTTTGGCTTTTGAGGGGATGGGGGGATGAGTTGGGGGATGTCCCATGTGCCTCCTCGTTTGCTGTTGCCTGTGGTATTGCTGTTGGCGGCGATGTTTGCGCCTGTTAGTTGGTGGAGTTGAGTGAGGAACTCGTGGCCTCTGTCTCCGGCTGCTATGTTACAGCCGTAGAGGAGAATATCGGCACCGGGAATTAATGCTTTGCGCCACTGT
The DNA here is from genome assembly GCF_036701945.1 of Microcoleus sp. MON1_C1. NCBI lineage: Bacteria > Bacillati > Cyanobacteriota > Cyanophyceae > Oscillatoriales > Microcoleaceae > Microcoleus > Microcoleus sp. MON1_C1. Next base: position 86,629 of record NZ_JAUBRO010000030.1, read on the forward strand.
TTGAGTTGAGGGCTGAAGCTTTCTATGTTGCTGCTGTTGAGTGTATTTGCACCGAGTTGTACGGAACCTGGACTGCCGTGAGAGATGATGTGGATTGCTTCTATATTTTGTTCAATTGCTAGCCTTTCGGTGATTTGCTCAATCCCATCCCGCGTTTCATCTAGGATAATTACTTCTGCATTGGCGGAAACGCCACTAATTAAGCTCTGATAATCTTCAACACTTGACTCAATAAAAACTAGAAGTAAAACCAATTTTTGGTGTATCATTTGCATCATATTTAATTTTAAAGCTTTAGAGTTTTTATTCAAATAACATTACGAAAATTCCTAGCAATCAAATGTTAGCAATTTCCTTGTTAATGCCGATTGCTTCGCTTCTCGATTAGAGGGTTATTTTTTATGCAATTTTTACTCTGTTTTTACGAATAAAAAAGCATTTGTAGGGCGCGACTAACGAAGCACTTGCAATTATGTTTATACCTTACCAAGGACTTCCAATCATCGTAAAGCCCGACCAATAATAAGGATGGGAAAGGTTTTCATTACCTAGTTTAGCTAATTCTAGTGGCAATTCTAACTCCTTATTTAAGTTTGACAAAATTAAACGGCCATTTTCAATGCGAACTTGACCTTTGAGCATGGCGATTTGAGCCTGCCGTAAGGCTTCGGCTTTAATAGGCGCGACTTTTAACTGATCGTAAAATTCAGCCATTAACCCTAAAGTACCTTCATCGCTGACGTACCAAAGACTCGCCAAAACTGACTTCACCCCCGCTTGCACAGCTAGCCCCGCAAAGCCTAATTCAACGCCCTCATCACCCACAGCAGTTTTACAAGCGCTCAACACCAATAGCTCAACTTTAGGCGGCTGATCCCACCCTAGTTCGCGCACGCGATCGAGTGTTAGTCTGGTGTCTGATAACTGAATGTAAGAATTGCTCGGTGCTCCCGGCTTAAATTCTCCGTGAGTGGCGAGGTGAATAATTCGATAGGGTCTGTCATTGCGCTGCGATTGAAGATTATTGAGAGTAAAGGTTTGATTAAGGAAAGATTCGCCTTTCCATTCTGAGGCAATAGCATTAAGTTCTGCGGGCACTGCTGGCAAGGGTTGGTTATTGGTAAATTGCGAGGCTCCCATTGCTAAAACTTCAGCATTTTTAACGCTTTCATAGTTAGTATCGGTCAAGTTGACACTGGGAATAAGTGCGATGCTGTATTTTTCTACTAGAAATTGAGAACCGTCATGGAGGGCGGCTAAGGGGAGCGATCGCAACCCCGCATCCATACTAAAAACTAGCGTATCGATGCCCTGAGCTTTCAAATCAGCTTCCAAGGGTGCAATTATCCACTGGTAAAGTTGTTGGGATGCTGGCAAATAGCTCTGAGTATTGATTTTGCTGGGACTAAGGAGTTCAGACCTCAAATTGGCGACGACTTGCATCAAAGTTTCGCGCTTAGCTGGGGGGATGCTTTTATGAATTGGGATGCCTGTAGGGGGAACGATGATCAGGTCTAATTGTTCAGGGCGGGCTAAGGCGTAAATAATGGCTGGTTTCTTACCAGTTTGGTTGGCGATGACTTTAGTTCTTTGCTGTATTGCCGTAAAAGATTGCAAATCCCGCCTGATTTCCTGGTTAATGTATGACCCCACTTGTTCGCTATAGAAGATATCCATAAAGACACTGGCTTGAGAGATATCGCCTCTATCGATTAGCCTTGTGATATCGCTGGGGCTAACTATATTTAGAGGCGATGCCGTTTGGACAACTTCGCTTACCCAATCGGATCTGTAGTTAAAAAGAGACTCAATTCTATTAATGATACTCAGGTTGTCAGATTGAGCGATCGCGTTGGTAGTTGAAATATCCGGTAAAGAGAAGGTGGCATCAAGAGACGGAGATAAAGTTGGTGTCGGAGTAGGTAATGGCATCGGGGCTAGCATTTCAGGCGCAATGGAGGGCACAAGCAATATCGGAGACGGTATTGCTTGTGGAATTGGCGCGGGTGATGGCGTTGGTTCTGGTATTAAAGATGGCGCAGGTGATGGCGTTGGTTCTGGTATTAAAGATGGCGCGGGTGATGGCGTTGGTTCTGGTATTAAAGATGGCGCAGGTGATGGGGATGCCGTTGGTGGTGGGGTTGGAGAGGGTGTCGGTTCCGGTGTTGGAGATGGTGTCGGTTCCGGTGTTGGTTCCGGTGTTGGAGATGGCGTCGGTTCTGGCGTAGGCGATGGCGTTGGAGATGGGGTCGGTTCCGGTGTTGGTTCCGGCGTTGGAGATGGTGCCGGTTCCGGTGTTGGAGATGGCGCGGAAGTAACGATCGCAATATTGCCCTGAGTGTAAGTGCTTGGCGGCACTGGCACTGCAAACTGTGGCGAAATTGTCTGGGAACCTGATGTAATGGCTCCCGCCGTCCCATTCGTTGTCGCATCGCCGACAATAAAAGGTGTAGTCGTGCTCCCCGCGTGGCGAATAGTAATCGCGCCGCCACTTGTGCCATTAGCGCTGGAAATGCTCACATTTACACCGTTACTATCTGTAAAAGTGCCGCTGACTGTGAGAAGATTGCCAGCCGTGAGGTCAATACTGCCGCCAGTAGACTGAAGAGTGCCTGTAACGGCGATGTCGCTAGCAGCTTTGAGAGTAATATTGCCGCCAGAAGTGGCGATCGCATCCAGCGCAATGTCCCCTGCTGATTCCAAAATCACAGGCCCGCCTGCTGTCGAAATCGTTCCCACTCCGATGCTATTGCCCGAAGCAACACCGGGCGAAGCAAAAAATGTCTCCCCTGCTGTCGTATTCGGCGGCACATTGGCAGCATTCGCTAGAGTCGAAACGCCCGATCGCAGAATTAAAGCTGCACTACCTGAAAGCACCGCCGCATCTGGATCGGCAGAATCTGACAAAGTAGTATCTGGCCCAGTGATAGTAATATCTCCCGCCGCGATCGCGCCTTTTGCTTCTACCTTAAGTGAGGTTCCAGTATAATCACCAAATCTCACATCTCCCTCGGAGCTAATAATCGGGTCGTACAAACTCAAAAAACTGCCACCGTTGCCAGACAATGTGAGAATACTTACATTACCTCCCGCAGCGAAGTGAGCATCACCGGAAACATTGCCATTGCTCAATAATGTGATATCCCCTGCGGATTGGAATGCAGGGTTAGGGTAATTTAGCGCGAAGATATCAATATTTTGATTACCTTGTATAGTAAGATTGCCGCCCGCGATCGCCCTGAAAGCGTTATTTCCATCCCGCACCCGCACCGTATCTCCTGCCAACAGATACAAGTTATTCTCAGTAAGTAGCTGGCTTTCTACCAAAGTGAGATTACGTGCTGCCGAGAGTGTAGCATTCTGACTATTAACAGTAGAACTAGCGATCGCCACATCCCCGCTTTCCACCCTCAAACCCGCCGTCAAAACCACTTCTCCTGCACTGTTAACGGAGATACCAGTAGCAGAGTTTCCACCTGCGCCCGCAAGCAATTGCGGAAGAGACAAAGGCAGAGATAATTGCCCATTCTGTGCCAACAATCCCCCGTCAACAACCCCTATTTCTAAACTTAATAAATGTCCTTCTTGACTAATCCGAACAGCATTTTCACCGGGGACAGCAGCGACAATAATATTACCTTGCGGAGCATTGAGGGAACCAGTGTTGACAACTGTGCCGCCAATTAAACTTATACTTTGCCCCGCCCTGACTGCTAAAGTACCTGCATTGATGATACTTCCCGGTTGGCTGAGATTAAAGTAAAAAGTGTTCGGAGTTCCTATCAGCGTACTGTAATCGTTCGCTCCGGCAACATTGAACAAACCGGAATCAAAACCGATGTTAGTAGCAGTAGTAGCTGTAAAAGCAGCCGGAAGATTCAAGCTAGCATTAGGGCCAAAGATAATGCCCGAAGGATTTATTAAAAATAGGTTGGAATTGCCACCACTTACTTTAATTAAACCGTTAATAATAGAAGGGTTGCCGCCTACTACCCGTCCTAAGATGTTGCGAATAGCGGGAGTAGACATAAAATTAGCAATCTGCCCTTCGCTAAGCCCAAACTGTTGAAAACTGTGGAAAAGATTCGCTCCATCTCTAGAAGTTTGACCGCCTGTAATATTCAAGCGATCGCCGTTGTCAGGCGTGACAGTAGTGCCAGCGTCATTGGGTGCGGGAACAATGGGTTGTCCTTGTACCACCGCTGTACTGACAATAGTGGCTGCGATCGCTAGCATTGCAGCACCATGTATAGAAAAGAAGGCTAGTTTCATTAGCTTTTAGCTGGCAGAGAGATCACGTATCTGACAATTATAACTTTAAGGTATTAGCTGATCAGTGCGGTCAACTGCGACGCAGGCTTAGCTATTAAGAAGGTCGTCACCATCAGGGCGGTTGCTTTACCTAAAAATCACATTCTGCACCCTCAACTGTCAGAATCGGTTATTACTTGTTTTTATCCAGTAATAAAGCTATAAATTATAGCTTTATACCGTACATTGACTGATGAAAAACGTTTTAAAGCTAGAATTTATTATTTTAAAAATAGAGTTTTCTGCGTAATTATGCTGTGTCACACGCCAAGCAGCGTAATGTGGGCTGAAAATCACAGCAAAAGTGCGATCGACTGTTGTGCACAATACAAATTAGGCGAGCGAAATCGGGGCTACCACAAAGTATTTGCAGGCTGCTACCCGAAAAACTAAACATTTGTTAACAAAGCTTATTTTTGCTTTTCTAACGCGCTATGCTCTAGACAAAACTGGTGCGTGTTGACTGCGCGTTAATTTTTAGCCTAAAAATCAATATGCTCTCTATTGCAGGCGTTGCCACCCAGACACTTGTCTATGAAAGTGCCAACTCTCTGGTTTACCGAGCCATTCGGGAAGCGGATCGCCAGCCGATTATCCTCAAACTTCTCAAAGAAAGCTACCCCACACCTCAAGAATTGGTGCGTTACCGCACCGAATACCGCATCACCCGAGAGCTAAAAGAGCCGGGAGTTGTGCAGGTTTATGACTTGCAAAAATACCAAAACAGTCTCGTGATGTTTGTAGAGGACTTTGGCGGCGAATCCTTGAAAATATGGATGCAGCAGCGCTCGTTTACTCTGGAGGAATTTTTGCTCCTGGCGATCGCCACCACAGAAGCATTAGGGCAAATTCACAGCGCAAACATTATCCATAAAGATATTAACCCCTCAAATATTGTTTACAACCCGGAAACGAAACAATTAAAAATTATCGACTTTGGTATTTCCACTCAGCTAACGCGAGAAACGCCAACCCTGAAAAACCCCAACATTTTAGAAGGCACATTAGCCTATATTTCACCCGAACAAACGGGGAGAATGAATCGCACTCTCGATTACCGCACTGACTTTTACTCGCTCGGCGTCACCTTCTACGAATTGCTGAGTGGAAAACTGCCTTTTCAGACAGAAGATGCTTTAGAGTTGGTTCACTGCCACATTGCCAGACAGCCACTTTCCCCCCACGAAATCGAGCCAGAAATTCCCCTAATTGTATCTCAAATTGTCAGTAAATTGATGGCGAAAAACGCGGAAAACCGCTATCAAACCGCCTTGGGAATAAAGCATGACTTAGAAATATGTCTGCTTCAATTACAACAAACGGATAGCAGAGAAGAATTTGACTTGGGAATGCGGGATATTACAGACCGTTTCCTGATTCCTGAAAAGTTATACGGCCGGGAAAGTGAAGTTGATAATCTATTAGCAGCCTTTGAACGAGTCAGTACAGGTAGCGCCGAAATGATGCTGGTGGCTGGCTTTTCTGGAATTGGTAAAACCTCAGTAGTGAACGAAGTCCACAAGCCAATCGCCAGACAACGGGGCTATTTTATTAAAGGCAAATACGACCAATTTGGGCGCAATACTCCTTTCAGTGCATTTGTGCAAGCTTTTCGGGAATTGATGGCGCAATTATTATCAGAAAGTGATGCTCAGGTACAAACATGGAAAACCAAGGTTCTGACAGCAGTAGGCGAGAGTGGGCAAGTGCTGATTGACGTAATTCCTGAATTAGAACGCATCATTGGCGCTCAAGATCCTGCACTAGAACTGTCGGGGAGTGCCGCCCAAAATCGCTTCAATCTGCTGATGCAGAAATTTGTACAAGTATTTACCCAAGCCGAACATCCCTTAGTGATATTTTTGGATGATTTACAGTGGGCAGATTCGGCATCGCTGAAATTGTTACAACTGTTGATGGAGGATAGGGGGCATCTGTTAGTATTGGGTGCTTATCGGGATAATGAAGTCTCCCCTGTTCATCCGTTTATGTTGACAGTGGAGGAGATTATTAAGTCTGGGGCAGTGGTTAATACTATTACGTTGGAACCGTTGAGTTTAGCAGATATGAATCAGTTGGTAGCAGATACGCTGATTTGCGATTTATCTTTATCTCAACCTTTGACAGAATTGGTTTATCAAAAAACCCAAGGTAATCCCTTTTTCTCGACTCAATTCCTGAAGGCGTTGCAGGAAGATGGTCAAATTACTTTTGACTGGAATGTACGGCATTGGCAGTGCGATATTGCTCAAGCTAGACTTACCCACGCCTCGGATGTGGTGGAGTTTATGGCGGCGCAATTGCAGAAGTTGCCCAGAGAAAGTCAGGATGTTCTCAAGTTGGCGGCTTGCATTGGAGCGCAGTTTGATTTAGATACATTGGCAATAGTCCACGAAAAATTAACCGAACAAACGGCATCAGCATTGTGGAAAGCTTTGCAAGAAGGACTCATTTTACAGATTACAGAAGGCTATAGCTTAATTCAAACAGACGTTCAATCCCCGAATCAGTCTGTTACTAACCCAATTTATAAGTTCCTGCACGATCGCGTCCAGCAAGCGTCTTATTCCCTAATTCCTGAAAACCAAAAACAAGCCACTCATCTCAAAATCGGACAGTTACTCCTACAAAATTCTTCGGAACTAGAAAGAGAAGAAAAACTGTTTGATATTGTCGGGCATTTGAATCTAGGAATTGAGGCGATCGCTCAAGCAAGCGAACGGGAAGCCTTAGCTCTACTTAACTTAAAAGCCGGACAGAAAGCCAGAAATTCTACTGCCTACGCTGCTGCAACGGCCTATTTACAAACAGGGATTGAACTCTTGAGGGCCAACTGCTGGCAAAGTCAGTATGAATTGACCCTAAATCTTTATGTTGCTGCCGCCGAAACTGCCTATTTGAATGCTGATATTGAAGGCATGGAACATAAAGCCGCATTGGTGTTGCAGAATGCTCAGACGATTTTAGACAAAGTTAAAATTTACGAAATTAAAATCGCTACTCACACAGCCCAGAGCAAAATGTTGGAGGCGATCGCAGTGGGTAGAAATGCCCTGGCGCAATTAGGGGTTGAACTCCCCACCACACCTGACGAAGCCAAAATTAGCCAAGCGCTACAAACCCTCAATAGTCAACTCCAGGGAAGAACGGTGGAAGAATTGATTGACCTGCCAGTGATGACTAATCTCCAAATTCAGGCAGCTATGCAACTGTCGGGTATGTTATTTGCACCTATTTTCATTGGAATGCCCGGTTTGCTGCCTCTACTTAGCACTACGATGGTGAGTTTATCGCTCCAATTTGGGAATGCACCCGCATCGCCAGTAGGGTATGCAATTCACGGTATGGTGCTTTCTGCCTTTTTAAAAGAGGCGAAAACGGGTTATGACTTTGGTAAATTGGCACTCTCATTGCTAGATCGGTTCAATGTGCGGGAATTCAAACCCATAATTCTCCTGATGTTTGGGAGCTTTATTCAGCATCGCCAAGAACCTCTGAGGGCAACGATCCCGACGACAAAAGATGGCTTTACTGCTGGCATGGAAACGGGCGACTTTCTCTACGCTGGCTACAACATAATTAATTACTTTGTTGCCAAATTTTTTTGTGGGGTAGAACTAGATACTTGGGAAACCGAAATAGTAAGTTACAGTGCTGCCTTGGCTCAGGCGAAGCAATATTCTGTCCAGGCTTTTTTGGATATGACGCAGCAGACGGCGAAGAACTTGAGGGAAGCCCGTCTTCCGTCGGATTGTTTGAGCGGAACTGCCTACGATGAAACGGTGATGATTCCTAAGCACCATCAGGATAATGAATTCACGGCGATCGCCCTTGCCTACACTTACAAACTGATGCTTGCCTACTTTTTTACTATTTACACGGCTAGCCTAGACCACATAGCCCAAGGCAAACAATATTTAATAGCAGCATCGGGAACTATTTTTGTTCCCAATTTCCATTTCTATGCAGCCCTGACGTACCTGGCACTCTTCCCCACACAGCCAGAGCAGGAGCAAACTGAAATTCTCGCCCAGGTAGAAACCCATCAAATCACTTTGCACCAATGGGCACACAATGCTCCGATGAATTATCTACATAAATGGTATTTAGTTGAGGCGGAACGCTATCGAGTTTTGGGCAATAAAGCCGAGGCAATTGAAATGTACGATCGCGCCATTTCTGGAGCCAAAGAAAATCAATTCCTCAACGAAGAAGCACTAGCTAATGAACGAGCCGCCCTATTTTACCTAGAATGGGGTAAAGAAAAATTTGCTCAAATCTACATAATTGAGGCGTATTATTGTTATATCCAATGGGGAGCCACGGCTAAGGTAAAAGATTTACAAACCCGCTATTCCCACTTATTAAAACCTATTCAATCTGGAAATAAAAACACTCAAACTACCGCAACAGTGACGACTGCTGGTGCGGCTAGTAATCTAGATATCACCACAGTCATGAAAGCTTCCCAGGCGATTTCAGGTGAAATTCGGCTGGATAAACTAATGTCTAGCTTAATGAAAATTTTGATGGAAAGTGCAGGAGCGCAAAGAGGGTATCTAATTTTGTCAAGCCAGGAAAATTTGTTAATTGAAGCTGAAGGGACAATCAATTCAGAACAAGTCACCGTTTTGCAATCCATCCCGGTTGAAACCTGTCAAGAACTTTCCTCCGCCATTGTCAATTATGTTGCCCGCACTCAAGAAAGTGTCGTACTAGATGATGCAGTTCGAGAGGGACAATTTACTAACGACCCCTACATCCAAAAGAATCAGCCCAAATCAATTTTATGCGTACCGCTGATTAATCAATCTCAAATTATTAGTATTGTTTACCTAGAAAACAATCTCACAGCCGGAGCTTTTACGCCTGAAAGAGTGGAACTATTAAAAGTGTTATCTGGACAGGCAGCGATATCGATCCAAAATTCTAAGCTTTATACAGAAGTCCGCGAAAGTGAGAACAGACTGACTCAATTTTTAGAAGCAATTCCAGTGGGGGTGTCAGTGCTGGATGCTTCTGGCAAACCTTACTATAGTAATCGCGTTGCTATTCAATTATTAGGTAAAGGAGTTATTCCTCAAGTCGCCAGCGAGCAAATACCAGAGATTTATCAAGTCTATCAAGCTGGAACAGACCAGGAATATCCCTTTGCTGACTTGCCGATTGTGCGGGCGTTGAAGGGAGCAAGTGCCACCGCTGAGGATATGGAAATCCACCAAGGCGACAAGATTATTCCGATCGAGGCTTGGGGTACTCCCATCTATGATGAAAAGGACAACATTTCTTATGCAATTGTAGCCTTTCAAGATATCACGGAGCGTAAAAAAGCCGAAACTGAGCGAATCAGATTTACCAATGAATTGTTCCAACTCAACAAAGCTTACGAGCGCTTCGTCCCCAATCAGTTCCTCCAGTTTTTAGAGAAATCAAGCATTATTGATGTGGAATTGGGCGACCAAGTGCAGTTGGAAATGTCGGTGTTGTTTTCCGACATTCGCGATTTTACCACGCTCTCGGAAAGCATGACGCCGGAGGATAATTTCAGATTTATCAATTCCTATCTTTCTCGTATGGAACCCGTTATTAATGAAAATAAGGGGTTTATTGATAAATATATTGGCGATGCGATTATGGCGCTGTTTAGCGGCGATGCGGATAATGCGGTGAAAGCCGGAATTGCTATGCTGCAGAGCCTCGTTGAATACAATCAAAATCGCGCCAATTGTGGTTATCCACCGATTCAGATTGGGATTGGCATCAATACTGGCACTTTGATGCTGGGAACGGTGGGCGGACCAAATCGCATGGACGGGACGGTAATCAGCGATGCGGTGAATTTAGCTTCTCGGGTGGAAAGTTTGACGAAAAATTATGGGGTGTCGCTATTAATCACCCAGTCAACTTACTCGCGTTTAGAAAATTTATCCCAGTACGCAATCCGCACCCTCGATACGGTAAAAGTCAAGGGAAAATCTGAATTAGTAACAGTTTATGAGGTGTTTGATGCTGATCCGCCTGAAACCAAAGCGGGCAAATTAGCTACGCTGGAATTGTTTGCAGAAGCTAGGGCAAATTACTTGCAAGGGAAGTTTGCTGAAGCGGCCCGGCTGTTTGCCGAGTGTTGGCGTCAGAATCAGGGCGATCGCGTCGCTAAAATTTACTGGGAACGCTGTCAGTCTGCATTGATGAGTCGCAGCACAAAAATTAAAGATCGGCTAGACAATTTAGATTAATTGGAACAGTCCCAAACTCGATCGCTACATTGTTGGAGGGGGAAGTCATTTTCATTTTTCACAGTGGTATTGGGGCGACGGTGGGGTGCAGTCTCGGTTGGAAGAAGTGTCGCTGCTGCCACTGAATTTGGGGCAAACGGCTAGTTTGTTGCGGCTGCGGGAGTTTTTGGCGGGTAAGCATAAAGGCTCAGAGTGATGTGAAGCGCGATCGCTTCATTGAGGACTAGGATTAGGTCAAGATCCATCACAGCAGCGATCGCGGGCAAGGAAGGCAAAAGCGGCGTTGCTGAAAGGGTAATGATTTAAGTCGGTAAAGGAATAGTTTGATATTTCAGATAGTGCAGCAATAACCGTA
>NZ_JAUBRO010000031.1:0-94854 GCF_036701945.1 Microcoleus sp. MON1_C1
ACAATCAGTTGACGTGCCATAACTTATCACCTCTAAACAGTATCTTTATTCTATGCAACTTCATGTAAAATTGGTATTAAACTTTTTTTGTTTCCGATTCGATCGCGCTCATGTCTGAATTACCACCGCTGAATAACGAAACTATTTGGGCTATTCTCAACGAAGAAATCGACGATGCTGCCGTCAACCGATTAGTTTGGCAGTATCTGGGCTACCGCTGCGATGCCGAGACTGGCAAGTGGAACAGTGCAGGTGTTGCACCCGAGTGGCGTCAAGAGTACCCGGAACCGCCCGATTTTATCGATTCTAGGCCGGCGACGGTGAAATTGACTCGATCGACTCCTCCAGAAAACAAGCAGTTGCTGAAGGAAAAATTGGGGTTTAAAGGCTATAAAATTGGAGAATTTGGGCCCAGGCAGACTCGCAGGGCGACGATGGCTAATTGGTTGATGGGTTTTATGGAAGCTGGGGCGTAAAAGAAATTTTGGATGGCTGTGCGGTTGTTGCCCACCTTAGAGTACAGAGATATTAGATTTTTTGGCAGGAAAACGAGCATTTCCCTCGCTAGCCTAATGCTAGCAGGCGTTTGAGTCAATGGGATCGCCACACCAGCCACCACCCAACCCGCAACCCAACTCGCCCAAGCAACTGCCAAAAAACGCCTCGTCGTCATGGACTTCGACTACGGCCCCACCAACAGCTATTACACTTCCTACAGAGGAGTCGGCGCCGCCAAAGGCCTCAGCGAACTGTTAATCAACGAACTCGTCAACAACGGCACTTATACAGTAGTCGATCGTAGCAAACTCGAACAAGTGCTCAAACAGCCAAATCGCAGCGGCGCGATGGATGCCGGCACAGCAGCCGAAATTGGCAAAGAATTAGGAGTTGACGCCGTACTCATCGGCACCATTACCAAATTTAATATCGACAAACAATCAGGCGGCGGCAGTTTCATGGGAATCGGCGCCGGTTCACAAAAAACCAAAGCTACCGTTCAAATAGATGTGCGGTTAATCGGTACAGCTTCGGGAGATATTCTTGCCACTGCCAAAGCAGTAGGAGAAGCGGATCAAAGCGCTTCTAATGTTTCCGTTAGGGGTATTGGCGGCAATTCCAGCAATAGCAATGAAGACTCACTTTTGAGCGAGGCCGTTGACAAAGCCGTATCCCAAATGGTGACTAAACTGGCAGAAGTATCTAAGAAATTAGGTTAGCAATTAGCCATCATATAGCAATCCTTGCAGGAGTCGTAAATTTTTTACCCCACGCCAACCCTCCCTGAAGCCGCTCTGAGTCCGTAATAAATTCACAAATGATGCGAGGATTGCTATATCAAATATGCTGATACCAAATCCGGTTTAAATATCCCCTTAATCTCTTAGTTGCTCCGAGCCTACGTCGTGTCGCGTCAACTCCGGCAGACTTTATTTGTATAGTTTGAAGTCAAAAGGTTTCAACCGCCTCCTTCATAAAGGGACTAATAAACCCGGATTTGGTATTAATTATTTTCCGGGCGATCGTGCTAACCGATTTGATATAAGTCAACGATTTTCAACTCCCATTCAATTAACTAGAAAGGCAACGCTTCAGCCATGTTTTGGTTGTTCTTGCTGCGCCTGCCAATTGCGCGATCCCAGGTACACGGTCAAACCACGCATTAGGATAGATGTCACTACGGGAACTTCTTTGCCACCCCAGGTTTGGAGAAGCAATCAAGGTGACCACATCAGGATTTTGAGCTCGGAAAGTAGAATAAGCTCCGTCGAGGTGCATCGGACCGCCGTCGGGATGTCCCGGAGGTCGCTGTTGCAGTTCTTCCAGAAACCGCAGGAGGCGATCGAAAATCCTGCCATTTACAGCGTAAAAATGAGTGGTCATCACCCCCTCAGAAAAGGGCACGAGGGCGACAGGAGACTTTTGTTCAACCTCTTCGACGTGTCCGAAGTAGACGAAATCCCAATCTTGCTGACACAGTTGTTCGAGGATAACAGCTTGGTCTGTTCTGAACTTTGCTGAAATTTCTAGGTCGTCTTCTACAATCAAAATATTGCTCAACCCCTTGTCTTTTGCCTGCTTGAGGATACCTAAATGACTGGAAAAGCATCCCCTCGCCCCAATGTTGGGGAAACCTCCAGCTTCGTTGGGGCGGATTGCGGGAAATATCTCAACCTTATGGGGCGTGAGGGGCATTCCTGCTTCCTCTAATTCCTTGACGATGAGTTGCCGTCGGTCTTTCCTTTCAGGGAGATTTACCGCATAAACTCCCTGGAAATAGTCTGTAATTTTGGTCATAGTTTGATCTCGAATCAAGAAGTTGATGAATCTTCGGCTTGAGCGGCCTCAAATTTTATTTTAGGTCTGTGTGTGCCTTAAACTATTCTATTTTTTTTAGCAAGCTGCATCTTCCATTTTCTTAAACTTACTCAAATTACCTCGGTCGGAGCTACCATTAACAGTTTAATTAGCATTGGGATGTGAGTCAGAAGCAACGCATTTCCCCTTTTGAGTGGGGTTTAAGGCTAGGTTAGAGACTACTTTAGAAACGCCAGCTTGTTCTTGAATCCATCCGATTTCCCCCGGTTGCAGCTTGGCGCTTTCTACTTCAACTGTTGGCTTAACTGCCGGGGAAGGCGACGGAGTTGCCACAGCGGCAGATGGAGTCAGTGCGGGTTTTGAAACTGTAGAAAAATCTTTATTTGGCTCGGGCTTGGGAGAGTTCGATCGCACTATTTCAGGAATCGAACAAACTTTCAATTCCAGCCAATTGCCTTGAGGCGTAAGCTGTTTGTTTGTCACCTGTAAAACGCTACCGGCTGGGACTGTTCCTTTGACAGTCAACTCACCGATTGCGGCTCGCAAATCCAAGCGATCGCCCTCTTTTTCCCCTTCCCCAGCCCCAGAACTTTTAATCTCTATAAACGAGCCGATTTCTAAAGATTTGACCGGAGAAGGTACAGATTCAACAGTTTTTTCTGGCGTGCTTCCAGCTTTAATAAAACCGCGTTTCCCAAAAATCGACTCCCCGGCAGTATCGATCGCCCGACCCACCGGAGGGATGAAAAAATAAGCAAATACACCTCCCAAGCCTAATAAAAATAAAATTTTCAGCAGCAGCGAAAATGGGCTTTTGCTTTTTTCCGGCTGTAACAACTGCGTTTTTCCTTCAGAATTCCCACCGCCAAAGGTTGTGATACCGGTCAAATCCGTTGGCATATCCTCGCTGTCGGAAATTAGTTCGATCGGCGTATCTAAAGGTGCCACAGACAGTTCTGTCAAAGTATTGCCGTCTTCCCTCAAATGTGCTTGACAGTGAATTAAAGCAACAGTGACGTTATCGTGACCGTTTCTAGTATTAGCAATCTCAATCAGTCGATCGCGCGCCTTAGCCAAATTAATGCTACCGTCGAGAATTGGCAAAATCTCCGCTTCCCAACATTCCTCAACCCGGTCTTTATCACTCAAACCGTCGGAACACAGCAGCAAAACGCAGTCTTCATCCACCGGAAAACGCTGCACAGTCGGGTGCAAAGTGTTGGACGAAGTAATCCCCAAAGCTTGAATCAGAGCTCCGGCGGCCACTTGTTCCAAAGCATCCCGGTAGAGAGAGAAGCCCAAACGCACCTCGCGGCAAGCCACATTATCATCGAGAGTAACTTGATAGCAGCCGGTGCGGGTAATCCAGTAAGCGCGACTGTCTCCGACGTGGGCGACGTAGAGTTCGTGAATGTGGGCTAAACCCATAACTAGGGTAGTTCCCATCCGCTGGCGGCCTTGGCGGTGTTCGCTGTCGTTGCGACTGGCTATTTTGTCGTTAGCAGCACAAGCCGCCCGTTCCAGCTTGGAAGTCAGGCTCAACGGGTCCCAATTAGCCTGATGCAGGGGCATTTGCTGCAACTTGTCGCGCAGCACACCAATCGCTTCTTCTGAAGCGACTTCGCCGCCGTCTTGTCCGCCGATACCGTCGCAGACGATCGCGCAAGCTTCCGCACCCGGGTTTCCGGAGAACAGCGTACCGCTGGGCGGATAGCAAGCATCTTCGTTGTGAGCCCGGGATCTGCCTACATCCGTGCCCGTGGCAATTTCAACGTGACGATCGTAATATCGGCCGCACTTTGCCAGAGCTTTATCCAACTGGCTCATCAGTTGTTCGCCGTGGCGCACTTGACCGGCCACCATTTGCTGGCAAAGTTGCCTCAAAAAATTGGCAATAGCCGGGTGAGCATCTTCGAGCCACTGCTGCCACAATTTGCCCAACTGCGACAAATGAGGCGGTTTGCGATCGGGCTGCAATTCCAGAAACCGCACCAATTGCCCTTCCACCCGCAGCAGTTCCGGAGTCAGCAGCGTCGAAGCCACGCCCTGAGCGATACACGGCTGCCACAACTGAGCCATTTGCCACAGCCAATTGAGCTGGCGCATCGCTGCGGCTCCTTTCCAGGATTCCGCCAATTCCGGCATTAAAGATTCCGTCACCTTCAAAATAGGCCCGTTTTCCAGCAGCCAGATATCTCCCGAGAGCTTGCTCATCTTGGACGATACCAGCCCGTATACTTGAGGTACGTGCAACTGATAGGCAAACAGTCTCAGATAAGGAGTGACAACACTCGGAATCTCTTCGGGCAGTTCCGGCAAGTGTTCGGGTTGAGTATCGACAAGAAGTCGATCGCGCTTGACCAAGTAGCGACCAGCGATCAGATCGCCTGGCTTACACCCTTTGATCCCTTCACCTAAAGCCCATAAGTAGTGTTTTGCCACAGAGTTTTGCATAAGGGTTCCTGACGCCTTTGGGCAAGCGTGCTGATCTGAACTATTTTAGCGATTGAACCTCGACGGGTTGATACGTGGCGATTATTTGACACCCCCGCTTTCTCAACAGACGGAGATTCTTAAGACTTCGCAGTCCTCATATCCTGATTTTTCAGGTTCCCGGGCTCACCACGTTTCCACTGTTGTGTGCGTAGTGATATCTCCTGACAATGTTTTAGGCGTGACTTTCCCCCTGTCCAGGGGTAGGTTTTAATGTCTTGTACTGACACAAATAGTCTACCATTTTGTTAACCCGCCGATGAATTTTGCTAGGAGCTTTCAGAGTTAGACGATCGCGCGAGGCCCAAGTCCTCGGCTTGAAATCACGCTGTTTTCAGCATATTCCTGATAGTGGCCATTTCCGAAGAAATCGCAGCACTCAAGGGAATTGAAATTTTAGACTAACTATAATGGTATGATGCAGCTACGTAGAAATCACCTGAGCCGACAGGTATAAATAAATATCAATTCTCGGTTTTCTCGCCAAGGGTGTTCATTACCTCGTTCCCGAGTTTCGCAAGTAAAGTTAAATTTAACCTGACCCAAAGACGGATAAAAGCCCCCAGATTCATCTGTGGAATCCATCTTAAGTATAAAATCTCCAATCTCACATCTCACATCTACTGACCGATGCCAGCCCGCGACAGTAGTCGTGGAGAGCAAAAAAAATTAGATATTAGTTCAAGCCCCCAGATTCATCTGTGGAATCAATCTAAAATCTAAAATCTAAAATCTAAAATCGACTGACCGGCCTCTGCAAGCTGTTGAGTATTTAACCATGCCCCCACATGAACCCAGCGCCTTTCCCAAGAATTTGCCCGATCCGAAGCTACTGCCTGCAGTTGAAATAGACGAAATACTCACTAGCATTCAACATTCTCACAGTTATTATTACAAAGTGATGAATCTTGAGGTTTGGGCGCTGGTGGAAACCTTGGATGGGATGTTTCCCGGCGCTTGGGGTCAGTTTATGACCAACCGCCAAGTTGCAGTTAAACAGTTTTTGGAACGCGATCGCCATCCTACTAATTGTCGAGTTGATGCAGGGGGTGCGAGGGAAAAGGAAGAAGGAGGAAGGCCCTTTGACTCCGCTGAGGGTAAAAAGAAGGAAGAAGCCAGGAGTCAGGAGTCAGGAGTCAGAAAGCAGCAGGAAGAAGAATAAAAGCAGATTTTCCCAATTTTCCGCCTCAGAGTCTTTGCTTTCTATCGAAGTCTAGAGCCCCCTTAATCGCCCTTAAGGCAGACGAGTTCTCGCACCCCCGACTCCCCTCATTAAGGGGAGTCGGGGGCAAGCTAAGAGGGGATGGAAACTCAGCTACAAGCGAGATTTATTAGGGGTTTCAATCTTAAGTTGACACAAATGCCGATCGCCCGATCGTGCTTACAGGTGAATTTTCGCATCAACTTGAGGTAATCCCATGCTGTAGTTGACAGCGCGCCCGTTGAGGTTGTAGCTGATTTGGCCTTTTTGGAGGAGCGATCGTACCAAGTGTTCCAAGTCCGAACCGATACGGCGGAGGTTGTACTCGGTCAAATCTTGGCCCTCGTAAGCGTCTACGAGTTGGTCGAATTTGGCCTGTACCTGTTTGACTGACTCGTCATTCCAGTTAAGTTCGTTATCTGGGTCAATGTCGAGGGTCAAAAGGTCATTGCTGGGTACGAGTTCGTTATCTTCGAGGATGGCGGTGTATATGCGAATATGGCGGGTTGTTGACTTGAGCTGCATGAGTTCTTATGTGTAAAGATTTTTTGCTGAATTAATTGTAATGGCTGGGAGATACGCGGGGAGGGCGGGCGATCGTCAATTTCTCGGAATCCCCAAATATTTTAGTTGTTCGGCAGTCCAATTTTTGTAATATTCAGTTTTCTCTAAAGAATCGGAAGCTGGCTTCAGCTTAGAATTTACTTGAACAGTGAAGCCCGGATACGGCATCCTCCTAGTATGAAGCCCGTCAATATTAAAATCTTCTTCGGGATGGATGTGAAAAGCCAGCAAGCCGAACTCGGAAATCTGATTATTCAGTTTGTCTATCAATTCTTTAGTTTCTGGCGCAGTAATTGCTGTTTTTTCTGGATTAATTACTACCATTATTTCCAAGTCGGAATTGTAAAATTCATAAATCGATTTCATTATGGCAGAATCGCGATCGAACTCAGTC
Organism: Microcoleus sp. MON1_C1; assembly: GCF_036701945.1. NCBI lineage: Bacteria > Bacillati > Cyanobacteriota > Cyanophyceae > Oscillatoriales > Microcoleaceae > Microcoleus > Microcoleus sp. MON1_C1. Next base: position 6,969 of record NZ_JAUBRO010000031.1, read on the forward strand.
CGCGCTGAAAACCGCTCGATTTTGAATAAAATTTGATTTGCCAAGCGTGCTTTTTTAGCGAAGGGACAAATCGGTAAATCGCTGAAAACTGGATGCGGTAGCTCGACAAACTCCGTCATCCATCTGAGGGTCGATTCTATAATTTCTGTGTCAGATTCATTCATCGACAATCTATGTATTTGATATTTCACACTCATCATACTTTATTTTTATGGAGGGCGATGCACACCATTGGTGTCAATTTAACGCTATTTCCCTCAGTCCGGCAGGGGTTTAAACCCCTGCCTCATAGCAAAAGTCCTCTGAAGAGGACTGAAGAACTCATTAGTCCTCTTCAGAGGACTTAAGCTATTAGCCAGGGAATTCATTCCCTGGCGGACTTTCGGTTAAATTGACACAAATACATTGTCCATCTTACTCTTACTACGTGCCATCGAATTCATTCGTGAATTGTGCCATCTGGCATAATTGCACCTGCAAGTTTTGCCTTTTCCAGATTTGCTCCAACCAGTTTAGCTTCCTTCAGGTTAGTTTTTTCTAAGTTTGCATAGCTCAAATTTGCCCCGCACAAGTTTGCAGAAGTTAAGTCTGCTTCACTTAAGTTTGCTCCATGTAGGTTAACCCCAGACAGATTAAAGCCACTCAAGTTTTGCCCGCTCAGATTAACGCTCTGTAAGTTTACCCCAATCAAATTTACCCCTGTGAGGTTAGCACCATCCAAGTTAGCGCCTAAACAGTTTGCCCCACTCAAACTTGCTCCACTTAAGTTAATCCCAATCAACTTGGCATAACTTAAGTTTGTGCCAGTCAAATTTACCCCACTCAAATTCATGCCACTAAGGTTAACTCCTTGAAGGTTTACCCCAGTCAAACTTACCCCTGTTAAGTTAACACCACTAAGATTTGCACCACTAAGGTTGACTTTAGTTACCTTCGATTGGCTTAAATCAGCTCCTGTTAAGTTAGCGCCACCTAGACTTGCTTGAGTTAAGTTAGCTCTACTGAGGTTTGCTGTAGTCAGGTTGGCGCTATCTAACTTTGCTTCGCTTAAGTTGGCTTGACTAAAATTTGCCTGAATTAGTCTTGCGGAATACAATATTACCTTGGTTAAGTTAGCCCCACTTAAATTAACTTCAATCAAATCAGCGTTTTGCAAGTTTGTTGAGTTCAAATTTGCCTCTTGCAAGTTAGCTCCAATCAAATTTACGCCAGTCAATTTGGCATTTGCTAGATTGGCACTGCTCAGGTTTGCTTGACTTAAACTGACATTAGAGTCGAGAGTTTTGCCACTTAGATCCACTCCCGCTAGGTTAATCCCTGTAAAGTCGCGTTCTCCGTCTTTATACCGTTTCCAAAATTCCTCAGCAGTAACAGCCGCTTCTTGACTTTTTTGACTAGAATCATCAGTTATTTTGTCAGCATCAGATTCCACAGTATCCGCATTTACAGGAGTAGCAGCCGGCTGTTCTACCGCTTCGCTAGATGCTGGAATGGGTGTCTGATCGATCGCCTCTTCCCGCAATAACCGATCGACCCGATCGCTAAACCGCCTCACAACCTCAGCATCATCAACCTTCTCACCAACATTCGCGCTTTTCTCAACCGCATTTTCAACATAATACTTGTCTACAAAACTTTGCAACCCAGCATTATATCCCTGTCCAACCGCCTGAAACCTCCATTCGCCGTTCTTCTTATACAACCGTCCAAATTCTAAAGCCGTTTCTTGGGAAAAAATCTGATTTAAATTGTACCGAACCAATTCGCTAAGAGTCTCTGAATTGTAAAGCCGGATAAAAGCATTTTCAACTTGACTAAAACTTTGATTTTTTTCCTGTCCGTCGTGAATAGTCACAACAAACACAATTTCCTGAATCGCCGAATTGATTTTACCCAAATCCAGATAAACCGTCTCATCATCTCCCTCAATTTGTCCATTCCTGCTGTCTCCTGAATGTCGCACCGCACCGTCCGGCGATGTCAGATTGTTGTAAAATACAAAATACTTTTCATCGGGAATGCGACCGTCCGCCGCTAACATAAAAACTGATGCGTCAATGTCGCAGTTTTGTGCTGTCTGGCTGACTTGCCACCCCAGGGCGATCGCAATTTTACTGAAATCAGGAGTTTCTTTAGAAAGATTGAATCTTTCACCCTTAGTTAATTCGATGCTCATGTGCGATAATTCCCTTACCTGAGAAATGGTATTAATTATCTGATCTATGTTAACCCGATCGCAAATTGGATTTTATCTCGAAGACATCGAAACCCCAATTGGCAGAACCGTCAATTTAACTCTTACCGGACTCATTCTTTTATCTTCCGCCAGCTTCATCGCCGAAACTTACCCGCTTTCGGGGCCTGTTAGAATTAATTTCCAAACTCTCGATACTGTTCTTTTAATCGTTTTTGTAGTTGAGTATTTATTGCGGCTGTGGTGTGCCGAAAATCGAGTTAAATTTATTTTTAGTTTTTTTTCAATTATTGATTTGCTAGCAATATTACCATTTTTGCTGGGATTTGTCAACGTTAGTTTTATCCGAATTTTTCGCTGGTTTAGAATTCTCCGACTCATCCGCTTTCTGGAATTAAAAATTTCTATTTTCCGCATCAGCAGCGAAGATGGGGTTATTTTTGCTCGGATTTTGTTTACTTTGCTGGCAATAATTTTTGTTTATTCTGGTTTGATTTATCAAGTCGAACATCCGGCAAATCCCGAAAGTTTTGGGACTTTTTTGGATGCTGTTTATTTCTCGGTTGTCACGATGACGACGGTGGGATTTGGCGATGTTACTCCGATTTCGGAATCCGGCCGTTTTCTGACTATTTTGATGATTTTGACAGGAATTGCTCTGATTCCTTGGCAATTGGGAGATTTGATTAAACAATTAGTTAAAAGTGCTAATCACGGAGAAGCTGTTTGTACAGGTTGCGGTTGGTCTGTACACGATGCTAATGCTAGATTTTGTAAAATGTGCGGCAGTCAATTAGATAATGGTTGACTGTTGACTGTTGACTGTTGACTGTTACAGCAGTTTTCAGTTGAGTGCAGTACAGATAACAGGTAGGGAGACGGAATTGCCGTGTCCTATACTTCATAAATCAGGAATACACTGTAACTTCTTCCCTCTTCCTTCTTCCCTCTTCCTGACATCCGTTACATCCGTTACATCCGTTACAGAATCCGTTGCCGAACTTCCTTCTTCCTGAGATCCGTTACATCCGTTACATCCGTTACATCCGTTACAGAATCCGTTGCCGAACTTCCTTCTTCCTTCTTTAAGCCAAGGGTAACAAAATTTCAAATTCAGTGCCGCTGCCTAATTCCGATCGCATTCTGAATGCACCGCCGTGTTTGCCCGTCACGATTTGATAGCTAACTGCTAAACTGGTTTCTTTGAGGGCGCGTTTTTCAGTAGAGAATGATTCTATGATTTTTTTGTACTTGCTAGGTGACATTCCTGGCCCGTTATCTGCTATGCAAATCGAAACCCACCGAACATGAAGTTTATCTAAATCCGGCGCAGGTTCGGGACAGCAGACTTGAGTTGTGATTTCAATTTTAGGCTGGCGAGTGGCGTCTCTGAGTCCTCCACCTTTGAACTCTTTCGCCAATTCTTGACCGACTGCTTCATTAATTAATGTATGAATAGCATTGGTCAAGATATTCATAAATACTTGGTTTAGTTGACCTGCATAGCAGGGCACTGGCGGCAGGTAGCCGTAGTTTTTCACTACTTTAATTTCCCTGGTCAAACGACTTTTGAGCAGCAAAAGTATGCTGTCTAGGTTGGCGTGCAAGTCGGTCGGTTTGGGATAAATATCGTCGATGTGGCAGAAGTTTTGCAAACTGGTTGCCAACTTGCTCAAACGTTCGGCTCCCGATTTGATGCTGGCAACAGTTCGGAGGAAATCGTTTTGCAAAAAGTCATAGTCGATCTCTTCCTTGAGCTGTGCTATTTCCGGCGGGGGGTCGGTACAGTATGCGTCGTAAACTGAGAGCAATTCCATCAAGTTTTTGCTGTAGTCGCTTACGTAGGTTAAATTCCCCCAGATAAAGCCTACCGGATCTAAAATTTCGTGGGCTACTCCGTTGACTAAACGCCCTAAACTCGCCATTTTTTCGCTTTGAATCATTTGAGTTTGGGCTCTTTCGTAGCGGACTTGAGTTTCTATGCCGCGAATTTGCCAGTAGGCGATGTTTAGCGCGTGAGGGTCTAAGAGCCGGTAAGATTGAGAGTCTATTTGGACGACGATCGGTTCTGACTGCAATTCGGGCGATCGACGCAGAGCTTGTGGAGCTGCTGCCAAAATGGTTGTACTCTCTGGAACCAATAATATTTCGAGGCGAGCGTAACTGTAGAGAACTTTTAGCGGTAGGTGCAAAAATAGCTCGGGGCCTTGGGGTTTGAGCAAATATTCCAGCAGTTGCCTGCGAGATATCATGCCAGCAAACTCTCCTGCTTCCATCAACACGACTCCCGGCACTAGCGGATGCTGTTCAAACATTTCGGCAACTGCCACAGCCAAGCAGCTCGATTTAACCTGAAAGTCATACAGGGGCAAATCCCAGAGCGTAGACTCTAGGGAAAGGTCTTGATGGCTGCCTTCGGAGACTGAAGGGCCAATGAGTTTGGAACTGAATTTATTTGCCACTGGAACTTTTAGTTGCCGAAACGCTGAGAAAGTGAATGGAGAACGTACTACTAAGCTAGCCTATCATTTCACCACAGGAGCGAACAACCGAGAATTTTTTTGAGTTAATCATGTTTTGGGAACTATGGGCAGGAGAATTTCAAATTCAGTGTTCTTGCCTGGTTGCGATCGCAAATTGAGTTGGCCGCCGTGCTTTTCTGTAACGATTTGATTGCAGATAGCTAGCCCCATACCGCTGCCTTTGCCTGCTGGTTTAGTGGTAAAAAAGGTGTCAAATATCTGCTGGTGATTTTCTGGAGGAATGCCGGGCCCGTTATCGGCAATGCAAATTGCCACCCGCTTGCCGTGTTCGGTTTCTATCACTTTAGTGGTAATTTCGATTTGGGGCTGCCAGTTGTCCCCACACGGGGTGTGTATTTCTCGATCGGCTGCGTACTCTGTCAGGGCGTCTAGAGCATTAACTAACAAATTCAAAAACACCTGACTCAACTGACCGGAGTAGCCGCTAACTAGCGGCAGTTCGCCGTAATTTTTAACTACTTCAATGCTGTTTTTAAAGCGGTTTTTCAAAATTAACAGCGTCATCTCCACGCATTCGTGAATGTCTGTCTCCACTGGTTTTGTCTCGTCCATGTGAGAGAAGTGGTGCAGCCCGTTAACTATTTTTAGCAATTGCGCTGCTCCCAACTCCATCCCTTCTAAGGTGATAGGCAAGTCTTCTTGTAAAAAATCAAATTCAATTTCTTTTTTAAGGGCCTCAATTCGGGGACACGGTGCCGAATATTCTTCTTCATAAACCGACATGAGCTGAAGCAAGTGTTCAAAATAGGACAGCAGAAAAGTTAAATTTCCCCAAATACAGTTCAGCGGATTTCTGATTTCGTGGGCTACTTCTGCTACAATTCTCCCCAAACTAGCCATTTTTTCTGTTTGGATGAGTTTGGCTTGGGTTTGTTTGTGGAGTAACTTATTTGTTAATTGGTGAATTCTTGATTGAGCGACCATTAATTGGTGTACGTCTAACAGCTTGTAGGTCTGAGGGGCTATTTCTACTACTACGGGTTCGTAAATTAATTCTCCTGACCTGTAAAGCGATTCCTGGGCAGCTTCTACTATTAATTTACTGCCGGGAAGTACCAGCGGAGCTGGCTTGGAAAACTTGTATAATACCTCTATTGGTCGCTTGAAAAACATTTCTAATCCGTAGCGGCGGTTAATTTTTTCAAAAAAGAGACGCCTGGATATTATGCCGACAAAATTACCCCCCTCTGTCAAAATGACGCCGGGAAGCATGGAATTTTCTTCAAAAGCCTGGGCTACTTCTTTTGCCTGTTGAGTTAATTCAATTTGGCAGTGGTAGAGGGGCAGGTCTAGGAGAGTTGATTCTAAGGAGATGTTCCAAGTACAAATTTCAGGTATATGCAACACTGATAACTCCGAGCTAGTCTCACGCACAGCAAACATAGATGAAACCCCTGTTAAAATTGTATTCATTAACAACTTAAGTTGCTATTAATTGGTAACGGGTAATTGGTAGCGGGTAGTTGCTAATTTGTGAAATTTCAACAGCACCCGATGGGAAAACCCGATCGCAGTAGCATTGTCTGCTAAAGATTTTGTTTCTAAGTCAATATTAAACGATCGAAGCTTTTGTGGAACTTACGGAGCACGCGCTTTAAACTTTTTACCATGATATACCTGTGATCGCCTGTTTTCCGAAAATTTTTAATATTTATAACTAATTATTGTGATAAATTATACCATTTTTCTAGTGATAGAAGGGAATTTGAGAACCGCGAGCGCGTTATCAGTGAATATACGGCCATCCTTCGAGGGTTGGAGGGCCCGGATTAGCCATCGTCCAAGGGGCTTGAGGCTCCAACGGTACCGTCAAGACTGGGGTCCAGGTAACAATCGGCAGATTCTACAGCAGAAAGAAGTTCGGCAACGGATTCGCTTTCTTCGGATGTAACCGAATGTAACGGATGGGAGGCTTTAGTTATCGTCGCGAGAGAAGGAACAAGCAATGTTCCGCAAGGGTTTGTGCAATTAAGAACCTTCTCACCGTATTGGCGGTTGCTATACCACTCAAAAGAAATGCAACTTTAGGCAACTTCCAACCTCGATGGTAGTCGGTTTTTTGCAATCTGCCATCTGCCATCTGCCATCTCAAATCGTCTTAGGGTTCCACCTCCGGCCAGAGGCGTTCTAGCTGATACCGCCAAGCCGCCAGAGTATTTTCGCGAGACTCTCGCCCTAATTCCATTTCACCCATCAATCCTTCTGCGTAGAAACGGTCTAAAGTCTGAAGGGTAGTTTCCACAGACTGTCCCTGCATCTTCGCACCTTTGATGATTTGACGGATGCGGCTTTCTATTAAACCGCCGAAAAAGTCGGACAAACCTCGCTCTTGCAAAGCCAGCACTCTGGAGACGGCGGCCGAGAAATCTGCGGCCGCGAGTGTGGCACAACTGTGCTGAAATACTCCCCACACAACGTTTTGATGTAAGGCGTAGCGAGTTTCGAGGGTGGTGTCGAAGTTAGCTTCTAGGAGTTTATCAAAAAATGGTTGAGCTTCCTGGGCATCGGCGATCGGCAGCAAAATCCGCAGCCAAGTCCCGTCTTCTGAAAGGAGGACTAACAGGCGAAAATTGGGGGTTTCTACTTGCCAAGAAGTGGCAGCAGGCATCTCAACACTGTCACCAAATAAGTCTTTAAGGGTATTGCTAATTTCTTCGGGAGTCATGCGAATTTTAGATTTTAGGTTTGAGGTTTTAGATGTGAAATTGCAGGCTGGTGAGTTTGTTTCAAAAGTTTGTAATACTTACCAGTATGGCTTAGTATCAACTCAATTTCAAATCTCAAATCTCAAATCTCAAATCAATTTAGTAAAAGTAGGGTGTACACCGCGCACATTTCAACGCTTGGTGTTTATGGGCGCACCTTACCCTATTGATATTTACCAATATCGGTCAATCTAAAATCTAAAATCGATTTAGGGAAGCCAGCGGGGGTGATAGCCGGCAAGGGGAAGTTCTTCTGGCTGTAATTTTGCGGGAGAACCGTCTGCGGGTATGTCTCCTAAGGGTAGCAGCCAGAGGCGGCTGGTGGCGATCGACTGTCCGCTATCGTTGCGGGGACTGTCTGCTGCTGAGGGAGTTGCTGCTGTGACTGATTGGTCGAAAATTAATGCCAGCCCGTCGGGAGATAAACTGATTTGGGTATCTAATTGGTTGGGCAAAATCAGCAGCGGTTTGATGGTTCCTACCAAACGAGTACCCTCTTTTTTGAGGTCGATGGTGGCGAGGAAAGGCTGTTCTTTGTAGCTTTCTGTTTTGAGGCGTTGGGCTAACAAACAGTAGAGACGCTGAACTTGGTTGTCTTGGTTTTTGCGGGGGTCGAAATAAACGGCCATAATGCTGCCGGGAATACGCAATATTTCTTGTTCTACACCTTGGTTATCTAAGATGAAAAGCGATCGAGTAAAGTCGCTGTTGTATTTAACATAGGCGGCGGCCGAGTTGTCGCGGGCCATCCCCAATACTTGTTCGTATTTTGGCAAAAATTCTACTGGGTCTGCTTCCGGTTTGAGGGGGACGATCGCTAATCCTTGTTTTTGAGATATTACCATCGATTTGCTGTCGGGGCGAATCATAAAATCTCCGCCTTGTTCGTTTTCCAATGGTCTGGGCGCCTGTTTTTCTTCCAAAATCCAAGGACTGAAATCGCCGGGATTGCTGCGGTTGACGCGCTGGACAACAATGATTTTTCCGTCGGCTGAGAGGTCGAATTTGAGGTTTTGGTAATCTTTGGAGTCTAAGATTTTGTCGATTCTACCGGCTGGGTATTTTTGTTGAGTTCCTGAGCCCGATTGGGGGTTGAGGCCGGTGGTGACTGTGAATAGTTCTTGATTTAGAGTGCCGCGAGTACGGGCGATAGATCGATCTGTGGCGGAGAATAAAATGCGATCGCTGTCGGGATACGGTTTAAAATCAGTAACGACTAAATCTTTGGGAGTCAGCGCTATCGGTTTCGATTCGCTGCTGGTGAGATTGACTAGCATTAATCTGCTTTCTGTTTCGCCTTGGACACCGATGTAAGCAAAAGCTCGATCGCGGCTGCGAAAGGAACTGCTAAACGGTTGCATTGGCGTTCCTTTATTTTGGTTGTTGTCTCCGAAATACTTGTCGGTTGCTCCGGCGAGTTTGACTGTGTAGGTAACGCCGTAGGGTGCTGGATCTTTGAGAGTGTAAGCCATGCGCCTTCCCGCCCAACTAAATTTACCGGGGAGGGGGGGTTCTAGCTTTAAGTTTTCCTCGACGGTGGAGTGGTTCATCGGCCGAAAGAATGTGAGGATAAAGCCAGTATCTTCGGCGCCGATTTGTTTGTTTTCCCAGGTAAATTCTCGCACTCTGGGTGCTGTGCGATCGCCGCTCAGCAGCAGCAGTCCGATTAAGACGCTCAGCACTAGCATGAGGAATATGGCCGTGCGGTCGATCGGCTGTTTGAATGGCAGATTAGCGAAGGGTGAAGGATTAATTTTTTTCTTAAAAATACTCACAAATCTTTCTCTCCTACTTTCTGCTGAAAATTAACTGCCAAATTTTCCCTCTTAAATTTTACTGCCTTGGGCGTACTCCCGACCCTCTGAAACGGTTTTTTTTTACCAGCGAAAACGAATGCAGCGAAGTATCTTGGTAAAAAACTCGGTTTCTGAAAGTGTTGGTATCTCCAGGACTGAATTAAACTCACAAGCTTAAATCCGCCGAGTATGCGGCACTTCTAACAGTATCAACCGAGTGGAGATGTGAAATTATAGATTTTACCTTTTATGATGCCTCAGAGCTAAAAATTGCTCGATCGAGAGAGGCTTTGAGGAAAGTAGAGCACCCTACCCTTGTGCCAGTTGTGTCCAAGACTGTTTGAGATTTTAGATTTTTAATTTAATCTCAAACCTCAAATCGCTAATTCTTTAATAGGTTGAGGGGTAACCCTGGCGATCTACCCATCCTACTAAGAATCATGACCCCTACTTAGATCCCTTTCACGAACCCTTGAGGATTGGTGTGTGGGAATTATTATTAACCGCTGATAGTGTATACGGAGATTCCGGTTCGGGATGTAGCTTAGAATATTTGCTATCGTAATGCCTGATCTCAAAATAGTTTAAGTTTGACGGGTGAGGCTTATATAGCGAGAAACATTCCAAAAGACAAAAAGTTGCTGCACTCTCTAAAGGCCCGACATTCACTACTTGATTTTTGAAGAGGCGACCTGATTTCATCCACTCTTTCATCTGCTTTCTTGACAAACAGTAAAATGCTGAATGAGGATTGCTAAACTCAGCAAATTTTACACCTTCTATCTCTACACTAGATAGCTGATTCCATGATAGCTCCGTATCAATTGTCAAATCAATGTATCTCTTGGTTCCTTGATACATTTCAAAACGGTTTGGGTAAAGAATAGCATTTTCATACCCGCTTTGTCGGTTAAAACTTTCTAATTTTTCTAGAATGAAAGCATCGTACAAAACAATGTCATCTTCTATGAATAAAAACCAGTCAAAATTTTCTACTCTTTCGACAAATTCTTCCTGAAGTCTAAACTCTACAAACATGGGGTCGCATTCAGGGCCTTCTTGTATCTGAATGCACTTAATTTGATATTCAGGTAAGTAGGCTGTAATGTGCCTGTTCGGTAGAGTTTGGATAGTAATTGTCAGGTCGCAATGAGCAAAACTCGTCAACAGTCCATCTATTGTTTGCCTGAGTCTCTCTATTTTTTCTGCGCCTTTTTCTGGATTGTTAGATTCTTCAACTGATGTAATGTGTGCGACAGCGGCAAAGACTTTGGGGCGTTCTTTTTTGGGGGCTTCTATTTCTTTGAATAAATTTATGATGCGATTTCTTTGATAAAAAAACATCAGTTTAGTATACCTCGTGGCTACTCGCGATATTTCTTGTAAGAGAGCCATTTGTAAAAAGATAAAGTGCATTACTTTTCTTCTTGTATTGTGTTCGCCTGACATATAGACAATCTCCTTTTTGTTTACTGAAACAGTTGATTGATTGGAACTAAATCCATCGGTGATATTTTATCGATTGGGAGGTTCCAACCAAAAGCGACTCTACACCAAAGTAGAGTGGCCAGCACCCCTACAAACAGCCCTGTTAATTGAATATCCTGCCAAAAACAACTTAGTCCTTCTTTCCACAAACCGTAGTTAGTTACTGCATAGGTAGGAAGGTCGCCGAGAGCTACAGCAATCACGGCACCTAAATTACCTTTTAAGTGGTATCCCAGCGGTATACTTATACATAGATTCACAAAAGTCAGCAGATTGCCTATAGCTGGGTACTGAGACTTTCCTACGGCTAGCAGACAAGAACCCATTATATTGTGCAGGGTGGTGTGCCAGATACCTAACGCCAAGATTGGCATCATCCAAGATGCAGCCTCATACTCTTTCCGATACAGTATTAAAATTAACTGATCTCCAAAGCTCACAAAAATTGCTAAACCTACGGCTAATGGTATTAGAATTAGCTTGCGGTTCTTGAGTATCTTGGCGCGCAACTCCTCCCGCGGCAACTCGGCCAGCATAGAAATTGAGGGAAAAATCACCCGACCACTAATTGCGATGATGACTTGGCGCGGCATATCCCCCAGGGTAAAAGCGATTCCGTAAATGCCCAACATTGTTAAAGTAAATATTTTCCCGAGGATGAGTCTATCGGCTTGAGAACACAAGAAAAACAAAGCCGTAGACACAAAGATCCATTTGCCATAAGAAAATATTTCTTTAGCTGCTTCTTTATCCCAAGCAAAGCGGTTTGACTTGCCGGGAATCAAAAAATGGCTCCATACTACCTCCATTAAAGCTCCAGTCAAGCCGCCTGCAACGATCGCCCAGATGCTGCGATCGAACCATGCCCAAACAATCATCACTGTTGTAGAAACAATCTGTATGCCCAACTCAAAAATTACTACTTTCTTCACTGCCATTTTGCGTTCTAGGCTGCATGTGGCGGTGGATTTAAACCCTCCTATTAGGGAATTTATACCTATTATTGGAATCAACCACAGAAGACGGGGATCTTTATAAAAACTAGCAACGGGCTGGGCAATTATAATCAAACACATGAAAATGAACAAGCTGCGAATAACTTGCAGTGTCCAAGCGGTGTTGAGAAATTGAGGATCTTCCCCACGCTTATTCTGGATTATGCTTGGGCCCAGGCCTATGTCTGAGAATAAGTTAATCCCTGTGATGAAAACGTAGGCTAGACCTACCAGACCAAATAATTCGGGCAAAAGCAGACGCGTCAGGATTAAGTTACTGCCAAATCGGATAATTTGACTGCTTCCATAGCTGGCGATCGTCCAGGCTGCACCTTTGATAGCTAATTTTTTTTCTGATGACATATACTCAGAACTTATTTCCTAATTACGAGTCTAGTTGCTGAATTTGCGCTTGGCAACTGTTACAGGATGCTGCTGCCACTTTTATAGCTAATTTTACTGTATCTTAATTTGCATACCGAAGACGGGCCCGGAATGCCCATCCCAAAATCAGAAAGGTAAAATTTAATCTCCAGCTTGCTCCGGCTTTAATAATCATAAGGGTTTTTTGGTTCGGGAATTGGTTGGAGGGATGATGCTTGAATGATTAATTTGCGCTTGCCTTGCAGTTCTTCTACTATCGTTTCTCCTTCTATTTCTAGCCAACTGTCTGGGGTCAAGGCGGTGCGGCTTTGACCGAGCGGTAATTTTACTGGCAACCCGATCGGATAGGCGTCTGCCGCGCAGCAGGTAATGATAAAACGCCCGATCCACATATATTGTTCTGCTAGGTTAGGGGGATGAATTACAAATCCTTGAACTTTGACTTTTTGACCTCTGTATGTATCCGGTTCGGGGTTGAAATTTAACAGCCGCACCCATTCGACGAGCGATCGCTGTTCGGGTTTTGTAGTATTGCGAAATTCTTGGGGTTGCAGTCTGGTGATTGGCAGAGATTCGGTGAGGCCTCGTTCTAATGCTGTCTGGCTGGTAAAAGTGCGTGGCGTTGTTAGTAAACCTATTAATGCGACGCTCAACATTAAGGTGCTGCCGATGCTGGGAGGAAACAAAGTAACGTGTTCAACTTCTGTAATTCTGAGAGAGTTATTTGCTGGTGATGTCCGCGATTGCTTTGTGGTGCGATCGAGTTTTAAGAGTTCCCAAGTTTTTAAACCCCCAATAACCATTAAGCCGATTCCTCCAGCTAAAGTCAAGCCAAAGTAATGGGGGTGAATGAGAATGCTTAATTTGCCGGTAATCCAATATTTAAGAAGCAGTATTCCCCACGCTAAGATAGCTAGGGCGTCCAGCCAGGGGCTAATTTTTTTAAGATTCATTTTTTAAGAGTCATTGAGAATTGGAAACTAGAACGTTGCAGGAAGAGAAAAGGAAGAACAAGAGGAAATAAGGAACAAGGAAGAGGGGAAAAATAGCTATCTGTATATCGATTTCCGTGTCGTGGCTCAAAATAATTAAAAATCGCCAATCGAAAAGGGTATGAGTTGTCTGTCCCAGCTCATTTATTAACCTAAATGCAAGTTTACAGCGAGGGTCATTAAAAAGGTTAACTGAGCTGCCAAGACAATGATGTAAACTACGGCTCGACTTTTAAAAATTGACAGCATTAAACCGATGCCTTTGAGGTCAATCATCGGGCCGAAAACGAGAAATGCTAACAGCGAACCGCTGGTAAATGTGGAAGCAAAAGACAGGGCAAAAAAGGCATCTACTGTAGAACAAATCGATACGACTGCGCCTAAGAGCAGCATGGCTAGAATCGAGGAAACGGGGCCTTGGCCGAGGTTGAGAATTAGTTCGCGGGGGGCGCCAACTTGAATGATGGCTGCGATCGCACTTCCGATTACCAACACTCCTCCCAATTCGCGCAACTCCTGTACCATAGTATCTAAAAGCAGGCGCAGACGCTCTTTAGAAACGCGGTGGAACATGGAGGAACGTTTCGAGGTTTTTTCTGTTTGGTCTGTTTGTAATGGCTTCCAGTCGTCTTGTAGCAAGGATTCGATCGGCACCGCTCCACCCGGCTGACCCAGCATAAAAGTTCCCGACTGCAACAGCAGCGGAGTGTTGGCTTGGACGAGTTTTTTTTCGGAAAACTCTGGTTTTGGCAGGGGGATAGCGCGCGCTACAGAGGGTTGCAGCAGAGGCCGCAAGTCTTTTTGGGCGCTGAACACCCAGCCGATAATTGTGGCTGTGAGTAGGGAAAATACCACCCGCAAAACTACAATTTCTGGCTGATCGCGAAATGCCGTCCAAGTCGCCCAAATTACCACGGGGTTGATGGTGGGGGCCGCGAGCAAAAAGCCGATCGCCGCTGGTGCGGGCACTCCCTGCATCAGTAGCCGACGGGCTACGGGCACGTTACCGCACTCGCACACGGGGAACAAAAAGCCGATCGAACTGCCCATCAAAGCCCCCAGTAGCGGGTTTCGCGGGATGCGGGATACGAGTTTGCGTTCGTCTACAAACCCCAGCAGCAAACCTGAGAATAAAACTCCCAGCAGCAGAAAAGGTATTGCTTCTACTAACAAGCTGAGAAAAAGGGTAAAAGCATTGTTTAACTGGTTCGTGAGGGCGGGTTGCATCGATCACCTACTGGTAGATTGCTATTTAGTTATACGTCTTTGGTAGAACTCCTTGTATATCATACCAAAGCATAGCACTAAGTTAACAGCCAGTTAATTTTTTTTAGCCTTTTTTTTGCTGGATTTTGTAGATCTTCTAATTTAATCAATGCTGATCCCTTGAATGATTTGGACTGGTTAAACTTGTTTGAATTTGACTGAAGTTTTCTTTATATCCGCCTCGTACAGCCAATCAATAATTGACTCTGCAAACCGTCGCAGATTTGATGGATCTTTCGGTTAACAATAATTGATTGTAGAACAAATGCCAAGGCAGATTTTGCAGATTGCGGGCGAGGCTAACTTTTGGGAACATCTCCATGAAAGCAGCCAAGCCCAAAATTGGAGTTAGGAGCCAGGAGTTAGGAGCCAGGAGGAAAGAGTCAGAAGGAAGAAGAAGTGTTTTTACAAATATGAGATGCTCCCTAACTGTTTTATATAACGATTGCTATAAAATTGGTTTGTAGCGATGACTTTAGTTTTCACTACAAACCTATAGGGGGCGCACTGGCAGGTGTGTCGCTTGCTGAACGTTACGGGGGGTTGCGAGTACCGGATCGGGGAGATGGGATGAAATCGCCTCAAATGCCCTAGCTTGCAAGGCGTCCCGCCATCGCGATTGCAAGCTAAAACTCCGGGACGCGATCGCCCCTATTTCTGCTTTTAACTTGTCTCCTGACGGGGTGCATCGGGTGGGCGATGGGGCAATTCCGATTTTCCTCTCTTGTCCATTAATTATATTTTTCAGCTTAATAATTTTATTAACACAAGGTTAAAAAAATAACTCAAGGTTAATGAATAATTAAATAGTCGAACCAAGCGTTAATACCCCTCAAGTCAGTCTAAAATAAAGTCAGGCATAGCCAGGGCGCATTTATCTCGGTGATACTTAATATTGCCTCATACTTTAAGTGGTAAAATCCCATTTACTACAGTCAGTTTTTTGTGTAATTAAAAAAGCAGTTTGTCAGGATGATCCCGGTCAAAGCACTCAGCAACTTACCTGCTGACCTTTGGTAGCTGAATGTCTGCTAGCCAATATAACCCCAAAAAAGCGTACTGATGAATTTATGTTGAATACCTCCTGCGTAGAAAGACCAGTTCCACCCATCTCCGAGGCTGACCTAGGAGCACTTTGTTTAGACTCTACTCTCCAAGAATTGTCGCTTTACGATTTTCATGTAGAGGCTACGGATTGGGGAATGCGAATTTCTCAGATGTTAGAAGCTAATCCGCTGTTACCGGGAGTCATTGTGACCCATCAAGGTGAATTTGCTGGTATGATTTCCCGGCGGAGATTTTTAGAATTTATCAGCCGTCCTTTTGGGCGAGAATTATTTTTAAAGCGACCTGTGAGGGCTTTGTACCGCTTTGCCGAAACTGAGAGTTTAATTTTTCCCAGCAATACTTTAATCGTGGATGCAGCCAGGAAGTCGCTGTTGCGATCGAAAGAACTGCTTTACGAACCGATTGTAGTTCAAGTGTCGCCTCAAACTTATACTTTGCTAGATGTACACGAACTGTTAGTAGCCCAATCCAACATTCACGAACTAGCGACAAAATTGCTGAGGCAGCAAACTCAATCTCAACTAATTCAAACCGAAAAACTAGCCAGTTTGGGGCAGATGGTAGCTGGAGTCGCCCACGAAATTAGAAATCCCGTCACCTGCATCAGCGGAAATCTAGGCTTTTTGTCAAACTACTCGAAAGACATCATGGACTTGCTGTCTGCTTACGAACACATTGTGGGTGAAAACGAAAAAATTAACCAACTCAAAAAACACATAGAATTTGATTTTTTGCAAGAAGATTGGGTGGAAATTATCAAAAGTATGAAAGTTTCATCACAGAGGCTGACCGAACTCGTTACCAGCCTCCACACCTTTTCTCACATGGACGAAACCCACTTGAAACAAGCTAACATCCATGAATGTATTGACAGTACGCTGCTAATTATGAAAAACCGTCTCAAGTACCAAATAGAAGTAGTTAAAAGCTATGGTGATTTGCCTTTAGTCAAGTGTTACTCGGGTCAGTTGAGCCAGGTATTTATGAATATCATCAGCAATGCGATCGACGCTTTGGAAGAGGTAAAAGAAGAAAAAGATTTTGTGCCGGCGATTACTATTGAAACCGAGGTAATAGACAGTTCTGACGGAGACTGCGTGAATTCGGAATTAATTCAAAATTATGTTATGGGCGATCGACAAAATTCAAAACAGCTATCCTGCGCCACCCAAAATGCCGGCTTTAGCCCCGAAGCAGGCGAAAAAAATCCAAATAACGCTTGGATAGCCATCAGAATTGCCGATAACGGGCCGGGAATTCCGCCAGAAATTCAGCGGCGGATTTTTGAGACGTTTTTTACTACTAAACCCGCCGGCAAAGGTACCGGTTTGGGGTTGGCAATTACCCATCAAATTGTTACGGAAAAACATAAAGGCAAGTTAAATTTGCATTCAACTCCCGGTACGGGTACGGAATTTGAAATTTTGTTGCCATTGATTTGAAGGTCTGGGGGACTGGTCGATATCGATTTACCGCCCAAGCGGGGGCGGGTTTATTAGACGAGCAATTTTAGGGGGAGATTGTTTGTAAAACCCGCCCCTATTAATCGGTTACGCTCGAAGCTGAACTGGCATTACCAAGAATGTAGCATTGACTCCACCCAAAGGCTGGAAAATTACGGGGGCTAAAGCACCGTTTAATTGCAGTTGAATTTCTGGGGATTGAGCCGTTTTTAAGATATCAATCAGATATTTCACGTTGAAAGCAATATCTATGCTGTCTCCAGAAATTTGTGCGGGCATTGACTCTTTACCGCAGCCGACATCTTTAGCATCTACAGACAAAGTAATTTCCTGATTCTCCTCGTCGATGCTGCATTTGAGAATATTATTTTTTTGGTCTGCAAAAACGGCAATTCTTTCTACTGCTGCTAAGAACGATCGCCTTTCTAAAGTAATTTGTCGCTCAAAGGAGGGCGGAATCAACTGCCGATATGCGGGATACTGCCCTTCCAAGGTGCGGGTTGTCAGCCGCTGGTCTGCCCATTCAAACACTACTTGACCGTGTTCAAAATGCAGGGTGACAGGTTCAGTCCACTGGCGCATCACCAGCATTCTTTCTACTTCCCGCAATGCTTTAGCGGGGACTGTCACCTCAAATTCTTCTTGCGTTTCTTCGCCTTCAGCTTTTTCATTTGCAGTTTGAACTACTGCCAATCTGTGGCCGTCTGTAGCTGCAAATTCCAAGCAATCTTGCAATACCTTTAAATGCACGCCTGCAAGTACCTGTTTTGCCTCGTCGGGGCTAGTAGCAAATAAAGTTCCTTTGAGTCCTTCTATCAAGGCTTCCGGCGGCAATTTGAGGATTGTTCCGGCTTCGATTGCGGGCAATTCTGGGAATTCTTCCGGGCCCATGCCTCTAACTTGGTAGCTGCCAGAACTGCAAGTGAGATATGCTACGGTGTCCCCCGCTTCGTCTTCTAAAGTAATCTCTCCATCCGGGAGTCTCGAAACAATATCGTTAAGCAATTTAGCGGGTATTGTAAAACTGCCGCCGCCACTCACTTCTGCTGCGAAGCTGGTACGGATGCCCAAACTGAGATCGAAAGCTGTCAAGCTAACCCGCTGATTTTCCTCATCGGCTACTAAGAGCACGTTGGCTAGTACCGGATGTGTCGGGCGGGAGGGAACGGCCCGACTTACCAACGAGAGGTTGGCGTTGAGGTCACTTTGGGTGCAAACCAATTTCATGGTAGGAAGGTTAATTAACCGGATTTGAAACAGAAACAAATCGTATCACAGAAAGCCAGCGGGTCGGTTTTTCTGTGTGTAGGGCTTAAGCATGGGGCGCTTATTCCCGGTTTCTACGCAAAATTGTGTCTGTAAAAACGAGAAATCTTCGTAGAAACCGGGTTTCTGATGTCAGCGCGCGTGGCGAACTATCTGTGTAGGGTACGCAGGGATCGCCTGTTTTTTTTAATTTATTGAACTATTTTTGTATCGATCGCCCTGTGGAAACTGTGGAAAAAACAGCTAACTGCTGGCTGGGCATCACCTCTAGGTAATAAATACCTGTGGAAAACTTGTGGAAAAGCTGTTGCGGTCGATCGCCCGCCCATTTTTGTGCACAAACTGTTTCGGGCGATCGAGTAAAGTTTTCCACAAACCGAGGGCAACTTTTCCACAGGTTTTTCCACAGGCAAGCTGCTACGCATAGAGATTGTCTGTTATCGGAGAGTAACCCCTTCGATGATGCGGATCTTGAAATCGCTGCATAGAGTCATTGGTGTGACAACTGACTGACAACTGACTGACAACTGACCGAAAGCATCCAGGATACAAACCCCCGGATTCATCCGTGGAGAAATAAAAAACCTGTATCCGATGAAACTTGCCCCCCGAATTTATCCGTGGGGTCAATGCTTCAATTCTTTAATCTAAAATCTAAAATCTAAAATCTAAAATCGATTGACTTCTTCTCAAGTTTTGCGACTGACAACATTAATTCGATCGCTCAACTGACGCAAAGTTTGAGCCAAATTCGGGTCAGTGTTCCGCAACTGAGCAATTTTGTCGCAACTGTAAAGCACAGTCGTGTGATCTTTGCCGCCGAACACTTCGCCAACTTTTGGCAAACTCAAACCAGTATGCTGCCTAATTAAATACATCCCTACTTGACGGGCCAGACTAATTTCTCGCCTGCGAGAAATGCCTTTCAAATCTTCAACAGAAACATCAAACTCCTCAGCCACAACTGCAATTACTGCATCTGGCGTCGCCTCTAAGCTTTCAGTTTGCTGGTTCAAAACCGGGGCGATATTCTCCACGGTCATCGGCAAACCGGTAATTGAAAGATATGCTACCGCCCGAATCAAAGCACCTTCCAATTCCCGAACGTTGGAAGTGTAACTAGAAGCAATGTATTCAATGACATCTCGCGGCAGCCGCATATTTTCATACTCGGCTTTTTTCTGCAAAATTGCCATCCTAGTTTCCAAGTCGGGCAATTGAATGTCGGCAATTAATCCCATGGAAAATCGGGAACACAAACGCTCTTGCAGGCGTGGGATTTGCTGCGGCGGGCGATCGGAAGCTAAAACTACTTGATTCCCGGCTTCGTGCAAAGTATTAAAAGTATGGAAAAATTCTTCTTGAGTGTATTCTTTGCCTTCAATAAATTGGATATCATCTATTAACAAAACATCGGCTGCTCGATAATGATCGCGGAAAGTTTGCATACTATCTTTCCTAATGGCGGCGATTAAATCGTTAGTAAATTTCTCAGTAGAAACGTAAAAAATCTTGGCATTGGGGTCAATTTCCAAGCGATAATGACCGATCGCCTGCATCAAATGAGTTTTGCCCAAACCGACGCCACCGCACAAAAATAGGGGATTGAATTCTCGGCCCGGAGACTCGGCTACGGCGAGGGAGGCTGCGTGGGCCATGCGGTTGTTGGAACCGACGACAAAGCGGGAAAATACGTATTTCGGGTTTAAATTGGCGGGTTTGGGGGGGTGAAGCGAGTGGCTTTCCACATCGGCGATGGGGGAGGGCCAAATCATGGCGGAATCGCTGCTGCCGCCTGTTTCGTTTCCTCCGGCAATGGTCAAGTAAATGTCTACGGGATAGCCGAGAATTTCGTAGACTGCATCGGCAATGGTTTTGACGTAATATTTTTGCAACCAATTGCGAGCAAAGGGGTTGGGGGCGCTGACGATCAAACAGTTATTTTCGAGCTGTTCCGCCCTGGCAGTTTTGATCCACGTCTCAAAGCTAGGTCTGCTCAGTTGTACCTGGAGACGTTCAAGTATCTGATTCCACAGACTTTCGAGGGGAATGTCCACTGCTCACCTCTGCCGATCGGCATTCAAGATATTAATTCTACTCTAGAGAGTTTAGTCCTCAGATGCTAAAGTTTAAGGGAGTCTGCCGTAGCTTGCGGGGCGGGACGCCATCGCCCAAAAATTTGGCGGCTCTGCAGCCCAAACCAGGTATCGGGGAGCTGCTCGGCAAATATTTAGATTTGGCAGGAAAGCCTTAAAACATGGCAATGAAGAGTTCTACTGGCAAATTTTGGAAGCAACCGGCAATTTACATATTGCTGCTGGTAACGGGAGCCGGGGCCGCCATGTTGGGCGATCGTCTGACGGTTTCTCAATTTCGTGCAAATTCTGGCGATTCGGGACAAAGGGCGCTGGAACCTAAATTGCAACTGCCTCCTAATACAAAGGATCGAGTTAGCAAAGTCTTGCCGCCGGCTTCCTTGTCGGGCGACGGGACTAATGTGAATTTTATTGTGGCTGCCGTGGCAAAAGTTGGCCCTGCAGTGGTTCGGATCGATGCTTCGCGCCGGGTGAAACCGGGGGGAAATAGAGGCCTGTCGCCGGAAGATTTTTTTGGAATAGAACCGAATTCGGGCGGCCGGGGCGGGATCGAACGGGGCACTGGTTCGGGTTTTGTCATCGGGGCCGACGGCGTGATTCTCACTAACGCTCACGTTGTAGAGGGGGCAGATACGGTCAATGTCACTCTTAGGGACGGCCGCAGCTATCAGGGGCGGGTGTTGGGGGCGGATAAGGTGACGGATGTGGCTGTCGTGAAGATTGAGGCGAATAATTTGCCTGTGGTGGCGATCGGCAATTCGGATAAGCTGTTGTCTGGGGAATGGGCGATCGCGATCGGCAATCCTTTGGGTTTGGACAATTCCGTAACTGCGGGGATTATTAGCGCTACGGGGCGATCGAGCTCTGATGTGGGCGTACCCGACAAGCGGGTCGGTTTTATTCAAACAGACGCTGCAATTAATCCGGGGAATTCCGGCGGCCCGCTGCTGAATGCTTCGGGCCAAGTTATTGGCATGAATACGGCGATTATTCAAGGTGCTCAAGGATTGGGCTTTGCGATCCCCATTCAGGCGGCGCAACAGGTGGCGAAGGAACTGATTACGACGGGGAAAGTCGAACACGCTTATTTGGGCATTGAAATGGCGACGCTGACTCCAGAGGTTAAAGAGCAAATTAACAGCAACGCTAATAGCAGCCTGCGAGTTGCAGTCGATCGGGGTGTGGCTATTGTTAGTGTAGTTCCTAATTCTCCCGCAGCAGCAGGCGGTTTGCGCGCTGGAGATGTGATTCAAAAAATTAACAATCAGCCAATTATTCAGTCGGAAGCTGTTCAGGAGTTTGTGCAAAATGCTAAGGTTGGTGGTCTGTTGCAAATGGAAATCAACCGCAACGGGCAAAGAGTTAATTTGACTGTTAAACCGGGGAGTTTGCCCATTCAAAAAGTTAGATAAGAAGGAAGAAGTAAGAAAAAAGAAGGAAGAAGGAAATAATAATTTGTCAGTAGTTAACGACTAACCAATAACGACTAACCAATAACTATGGCAGAACTCTTACAAATCTCACAATTAGGAAATCCCGTATTGCGCCGCCAGTCGCAATTTGTTGAGAATATTAAGGACGATCGCATTCAAGAGTTGATTGACAGCTTAATCTCTACCGTACAACACGCGAACGGAGTAGGGATTGCCGCCCCTCAAGCGGCTCAGTCCGATCGCCTGTTCATCGTCGCATCCCGTCCCAACCTGCGGTATCCCCAAGCCCCGAAGATGGAGCCCACAGCGATGATTAATCCCCGGATTGTGGCTGCATCAACAGAGACAGTCAAAGACTGGGAAGGCTGTTTGAGCATTCCGGGGATTCGGGGATTGGTGCCGAGAAGTAGGGCGATCGAGATAGAATACACTTGTAGAGACGGCCAACTCCACCAACAAGAATTGACAGACTTTGTGGCGCGAATTTTTCAACACGAACACGACCATTTAGATGGAATCGTGTTTTTAGACAGGGTAGAAAGCACCCAAGAACTGATGACAGAAGACGAGTATCAGCAGCAATTTGTCAAGCTCCTCTAATAATTGATATAATTGCGATCGGTAACGCCAGTGATGTTGTGAATAGGAGGGCGAATGTCTATCAACTTAGAAAAAGGCGGGAGAATCAATCTATCGAAAGAAGCACCGGGGTTGAAAAATGCCGGGATTGGTTTGGGATGGGATATCAACGCTACAGACACCGGCGCAGCGTTTGACTTAGATGCTTCCGTGTTTATGTTGGGGACTACTGGCAAAATTCCCGGCGAACAATACTTTGTTTTCTACAACAACAAGGAGTCGCCGGACAGTTCTGTAATACATCTGGGAGATAGCAGAACTGGAGAAGGATTTGGCGATGATGAAACCGTTACAGTCGATTTAACCAAAGTCGATCCGGCGGTGCAAGAAATTGTGTTTGTGGTAACTATCCACGAAGCAGAATCGAGAAGGCAAAACTTCGGTCAAGTGCGGAATGCTTTTATCAGGATTTACGACACTACTACCAACACAGAGGTAACGAAGTACGATTTGGACGAGGATTTCTCTAGGGAGACAGCGGTAGAGTTTGGCAGACTTTACAAGAAAGACGGTGAGTGGAGGTTCCAAGCTGTAGGACAAGGCTACAATTCCGGCTTGCAAAGCTTTGTAGACAAGTATGCCGCATAAAAAGGCGATCGCTCCTAGCTAAATAAATCGAGGGGAAATTCGGAAGCAGGAATGTTTCCCTCGATTTTAAGCAATCAGACTCATGAGGTGATAAACCAGATGGGAATTCAATTAAAGAAGGGCGAAAGATTTAATCTTTCTAAAACATCTCCAACTTTAACAAAAGTTGCGATCGCCCTGGGATGGGAAATAGCAACTGAACGAAGTTTATCGGACTCAAACCAGCAAAGCTGCGATATCGATGCCTCGGTTTTTGCATTAGGTTCGGACGGCAAAATTCCCGATGAAAGATACTTTGTATTTTACAATAACTCGCAGTCGCCGGACGGAGCAATCGCCCATTCGGGAGATAATCAAACGGGTCAAACTCAAGGAGATGACGAGACAATTTATGTAGACTTAGAAAAGGTAACGGCTGCTGTTGAGGAAATGGTTTTTGTGGTCACGATTCACGACGCACAAGCTAAACATCAAAATTTTAGCCAAATCAGAAATGCTTTTATCCGATTGTACGATCGCCAAACCGGCAGCGAACTAGCCCGCTATGATTTAACAGAAGGTTTTTCTGAAGAAACAGCAGTCGAGTTCGGACGGTTGTATAAAAAAGATGCAGCTTGGAGATTTCAGGCCGTAGGACAAGGATATAAAGCAGGGTTACAGAGTTTTGTTGACAAGTATCATTCTGAGATTCAACAGCAAGAAAAGCCAGCAAAAATTACAGTAGAACTGCCTAAATTACCAGTTATTGAAGATAGCCACAAAAGTCAGAAAGCTATAGCATTAGACAAAAAGCTTCAGGAGAAAGCGCCGCACATTTTCAATCTTGCTAAGAAAGCCGATATCTCGCTAAAAAAGGCAAATCTCACAAATCACGATGCTCAAGTAGCGCTTTGCCTCGATATTTCTGCTTCTATGTCTTCCCTATACCGTTCAGGAAAAATTCAGCGTTTGGCAGAGAAGATTTTGGCTTTGGGGTGTCGGTTTGATGACAACGGATCGATCGACATATTTTTGTTTGGAGTCAACCCCCACAATCCCGGAGAAATGTCGATCGACAATTTCTCAAACTTCATTCACCATATACTGCAACAGTATCCTTTAGAAGGAGGTACTTACTACGGTAAAGTGATGAAGGAAATTAGAAAGTTCTATTTTCCTGATGGTCGCGGTAGCAGGCGCTACGCAGCTATGAAAGCCGATCGACCTGTCTACGTGATGTTTGTAACGGATGGAGAAACTGCGGACGAATCGGAAAGCAAGCAGCAGCTACAATGGTCGTCCTATGAGCCCATATTTTGGCAGTTTATGGCGATCGGCACGTCGCAGAAAGATGTCAAAAGTAAGGGAGTTCGAGGGTGGTTAGCAAGATCCGTAGCCAGCGATTTTAGCTTTTTAGAACAGCTTGACGAAATGGGCGCTCGCTACCTAGACAACGCCGATTTCTTTAGTTTAGAAGACCCGGAACATATTGCCGATGAGGAATTATACGATTTGTTGACCGCCGAATATCCGCATTGGGTAAAATCAGCACGAATCAAAAATCTCTTACCCTAGAAACAGCTTTTGCAGCCAAACAAAATGCTAGCTTAGGGCAATCATTCAACTTCACAATAAACCTTACAAAATCACAAAACTATGGCTATCAACTTGACAAAAGGACAATCAATCGTTCTCAGCAAAAGCGAATACGACTTATCCCGATTAACAATGGCTTTGGGCTGGGATGTTGCACAAGCTAAAAAAGGTCTTTTCGGTCGAAGCAGCGGTGCCAATTTTGACTTAGATTCCTACGCTATGCTGCTGGGAGAAAATGGCAAAATAAAGAACTACAAAGAGGATGTAATTTATTACTCTCATTTGGAGTCAAAGGACAAAACAGTTGTTCACTCAGGCGACAATCTCACGGGGGCTGGAGACGGAGACGACGAACAAATAGTGGTGAAACTGAGTTCTTTGCCAGCAGAATATCACAAAATTATTTTGGGCGTAAATATTTACGATGGAAAAGAGAGAAAACAGCATTTCGGCCTGGTAGAAAATGCTTTTGTGAGGGCTGTAGATGCCGCCGGGAAAGAAATCGCTCGCTATCGCTTGTCAAATGACCCATCTTATGAAGGAAAATTAAATATGTTGATGGGAGAAGTCTATCGAGAAGGCAGCGAGTGGAAGTTTAAGGCTTTGGGAAATCCTTTGGCTGAAGATATGAACGGTGTTGTCGGTTCGTTTATGCGGTGATCTTAAAAATGTTTTTTTAACCGCAAATAAAGGCAGATAAACGCAGATGAAATTCCATCTGCGTTTATCTGTGTTAATCCGCTGATATCTGCGGTTAAAAAATCCCCATGTACTTATTAGACATCTGCAAAAAACCTACTCCAATCAATCTTTGACCGGCCGCATTGTCGGGAACATGACGGCATCTCGGATGCTTTGAGTATTAGTTAAAAGCATCACCAATCTGTCTACGCCGATACCCATTCCGGCACAGTTAGGCATTCCCAAAGATAGCGCTTGAATAAAGTCTTCATCCATTGGATGCGCTTCGTCATCGCCGGCATTTTTCTGCGCCAACTGTTCCTCAAACCGCTTTCTTTGCTCTTTCGGATCGTTCAATTCTGAGAAGCCGTTCGAGTATTCTGTACCGTTGATAAATAGCTCGAAACGTTCTACAAATCCGGGCTTGCTGCGATGTCCTTTTGCTAAGGGACTGACTTCGACAGGATAGTCGATGATGAATGTAGGTTGAATGAGTTTGGGAACAACTAATTTGTCAAAAACTGCATACAGCACGTAACCTAAACTCTGTTGTTCTAACTTAGACAGGTGCAATTCTAACTTGGTTGCAGAGGCGATCGCACTTTCCAAGTCCAAAGTGTCAAAATCCAGCTCAAACTCGTCTCTGACAGCTTCTACCATCGTTTTCACTTGCCAGTGTTTGCCGCTGAAACCGGGATATTTTTCGCTGTAGTCGAACTTGCGTTCTAAACTAATCGTTTCCCCCTGATTTTCAATTTCTTTGACATCCCCAAATACCGCCGCCGCTGCGAAACACATCACGTCTTCGACAACTGTTAAAATATCGAAAACATCAGCATAAGCTTGGTAAACTTCTAAAGATGTAAACTCTGGATTGTGGGTGCTGTCAATTCCCTCATTTCTAAATGCTTTCCCTAGTTCAAAAACTCGCTCGAAACCGCCGCAAATTGCTCTTTTTAAGAATAATTCTGGAGCCACTCGCAAATACAAATCCACCTCCAAAGCATTGTGGTGGGTGATGAATGGCTTAGCAGCAGCACCGCCGTAAATAGCTTGCAGTGTCGGCGTTTCTATTTCGTAAAAATTGGCTTGCCAGAGATAGGAACGGATGCTTTGAACGATGCGGCTGCGAAGCATAAAACGGTTGAGCGCATCTTGGTTGCTTGCCAAATCCATTTCGCGGTGACGGCGGCAAACTTCGGGGTCGTTAATTCCATAATAAGAATCGGGAAATTGAATGGTAGCTTTTGATAAAAGCTTTAATTCCCTCACTAAAATAGAAAGTTCTCCCCTGGGGGTGCGGCAGCCGATACCTTCGACGCCGACAAAATCGCCAACATCGAGCAATTTTTTAATTTGTTCAAAGCTCAAACCGACTTCGCCGGTGACGATTGCTTTCTCAATTTTGAGTTGAATTTTGTCTGTGGCGTCTTTTAAATCGATAAAACCAATTTTGCCGCTGTCTCGCTTGGAAGTGATGCGGCCAGCTAATCGCAGGGAAATTTCTTCGGGGTCAGTTTCTCCGTTTTGGAGTTCTTTTCCCGGCTGACTAAATATTTCGCGAACTTGCTTGGCTGTGTGCGATCGCGCGTAGGATTCACTGGGATACGGTTCTATGCCTTGCGATCGCAGTTCGTCTACTTTTTGACTGCGGACTTCGGCTTCACTGAGAGTCATTAGTTATTGCCTGATTAAAATTACAAATATCTGACATCTTGCACTATTCTGGCGATCGTGCGATCGGGTGGGCTAGAAGAGCCCAACCCCTACTCCCCACAAGAAAATTCACTCTTTGTGGAACAGGCATCTTGCCTGTTCGTGACAAAGCTGCAAGATGTCAGAAACACCAAACTCTATCATAACAGGGTGGTTTTGAGAGCCAATTTGCCAAATAATAAGTTACACCCTCTCGTAACCCGATCGCACAGAGCCGCACTCGCCCCAGAAATATCTCCGATAACAATTTGCGATCGAGTGTACAAAGCGACCGAAACATTAAAAAATTAAGTTGTCTGTCGATCGCAACTGGTGAGATGATATGTAGTGCAGCCTCACGGCAGTTCCATAGAAACTGAACAGCAGAAACGCGAGCGATCGAATTCGGCTCATCGCACCTCTGTCAGAATCGACCACACACACTCTCTCTTAACGTATAAAAACCAGAATTATGGCTGTTGCAACCCAATCACTCGAAGAACTCTGCATCAACTCTATCCGCTTTTTGGCCATCGATGCGGTAGAAAAAGCAAAATCAGGACACCCGGGACTGCCGATGGGCGCTGCCCCTATGGCCTTTGTGCTGTGGGATCGGTTCATGCGGTTCAACCCCAAAAACCCCAAGTGGTTTAATCGCGATCGCTTCGTCCTCTCCGCCGGCCACGGCTGTATGCTACAGTACGCCCTCCTGTATTTGACCGGCTACGATAGCGTCACCATCGACGACATCAAGCAATTTCGCCAGTGGGAATCCAGAACCCCCGGACACCCCGAAAACTTCATGACCGAAGGCGTAGAAGTTACCACCGGCCCCCTGGGACAAGGAATTGCTAATGGCGTCGGTTTGGCAATGGCAGAAGCTCACCTCGCTGCTAAGTTTAACAAGCCCGACCACACAATTGTTGACCACTACACCTATGTAATTTTGGGTGACGGCTGCCACATGGAAGGTGTTTCTGCCGAAGCTTGTTCTTTGGCCGGACACCTCGGACTCGGCAAATTAATTGCCTTGTACGATGACAATCACATTTCTATTGAAGGCGACACAAGCTTGGCCTTTACTGAAGATGTGGGCAAGCGTTTTGAAGCTTACAACTGGCACGTTATTACAGTAGACAATACCGCTCTAGACGAAGATACTAACCTAGAAGCAGTTCACAAAGCTATTGAAGAAGCCAAAAAAGTCACGGACAAACCGTCCATGATTAAAGTCCGCACCGTCATTGGTTACGGTTCTCCAAACAAGCGCAATTCCTACAGCGCTCACGGTGCTGCTTTGGGTACCGATGAAGTGCAAGCAACTCGCGATTTCTTGAAGTGGGAACACGCACCGTTTGAGATTCCTGAGGATGCTTTGTCACACTTCCGCAAAGCAGTCGATCGCGGTGCTCAAGCTGAGCAAGAATGGCAGAAAGCTTTTGATGCTTATAAAGCAGCATATCCTGCAGAAGCTGCAGAATATGAGCGCACGGTTGCCGGCAAACTTCCTGAAGGTTGGGATAAAGTTTTGCCGACATACAACCCGGAAGATAAGGCAGATTCGACTCGGAATCATTCTGGAAAATGTTTGAATGCTTTGGCAGGTGTCCTACCTGAATTGATCGGCGGTTCCGCTGACTTGGCATCTTCTAACATGACTTTGCTCAAGGGTGAAAAAGACTTCCAAAAAGGTCAGTACGAAGGACGTAACCTGCGCTTTGGTGTGCGGGAACACGGCATGGGTGCGATCGCCAACGGTATGCTTCTGCACGGCGGTTTAATTCCTTACTGCGCCACTTTCTTGGTATTTGCTGACTATATGCGGGGAGCAATTCGCCTCTCTGCACTATCGGAAGCTGGAGTTATTTACGTAATGACTCACGACTCCGTAGCCTTGGGCGAAGACGGCCCGACTCACCAACCCGTGGAAACCATCGCTTCTCTGCGAGTAATTCCCGATTTGTTGGTAATGCGCCCAGCAGACGGAAATGAAACATCCGGCGCTTACAAAGTGGCAGTTGAAAGCCGCACTCGCCCAACTTTAATGGCTTTGTCGCGCCAAAACTTGCCTAACTTGGCTGGAAGCTCGATCGAAGGAACTGCCAAAGGCGCTTACATTTTGTCTGACGACGGCGGCACTCCCGACATCATTTTAATCGGTACCGGCGGCGAAACATACCTCTGCGTTGATGCCGCTGAAAAATTGCGCGCCGCAGGCAATAAAGTGCGCGTAGTTTCGATGCCTTGCTGGGAATTGTTCGACTTACAAGATGCCGCTTACCGCGAATCTGTACTGCCGAAAGCTGTTACTAAACGGTTGGCAGTTGAAGCAGCTTGTAGCTTCGGCTGGGGACGTTATTTGGGTTCCGAAGGCGACAGCATAAGCATCGACACATTCGGCGCTTCTGCACCGGGCCCCGTTGCTTTAGAAAAGTTTGGCTACACCGTTGATAATGTGGTAGCTAAGGCTCAGGCGCTGTTGGGTTAATAGCAACAGCATAATTTTTGGTGGGGCGGGCTTCTGGCTCGCCCCATTTTTTATAGAAGAAGGAAGAAGTTCGGCAACGGATGTAACAGATGTAACAGATGGATGGAAGAAGGCTTTAGTTATCTAGGAGAGAAGGCTTTAGTTATCTAGAAGATAAGGAAGAAGGAAGGAAAAGCTAAAATCTAAAATCTAAAATGGGAATATTGGGTTTCACTTCGTTCTACCCAACCTAGAGCTCGCTACAGCTCGCGCATCATTGAGAATTGCTATATTAAGAGTTACGGAAGAAAAACCAGTTTCTACGACAATATTCGGTTTGGCAACAAGGCATCTAACCAGAAACCGGGTTTTTAGCCCCCGGTGCGTTCAAGACTGTATCTTTCAAAAATTTGAGATAGGTTATAAGTCATTGGGTTAAATTACTAATTACCAATTACCAATTACCAATTACCAATTACCAATTCTCGATTACCCATTCCATTTATGATGATTTGGAAATTTTTAAATCACCTGTTATTCACCGGGAATTATATTCCTCAAGGCTACTGTTACCTTTGGCAGCGAGAGCTAGTCGCGCTCCACATAGTGTCAGACTCTATAATTGCCCTGGCCTACTATTCAATACCGCTATCCCTAATTTATTTTATCGGTCAGCGAAAAGACTTGCCCTTCCGTAACATCTTTTGGCTGCTTGCAGCGTTTATTATCTCTTGCGGCACTACTCATATAATGGAAGTTTGGACGCTTTGGCATCCTGTTTATTGGGTTTCTGGCAGTCTGAAAATTATTACCGCCGCGATTTCTGCTTACACCGCTTTTGCATTAATTCCTTTAGTTCCCCAAGCATTAACTCTCCTCAGTCCAACTCAATTAGGGATGATCGATTCAATACTGCAAAAAGAAATTATGGAGCGCCGAGAAACGGAAGCTCGCTATCAAACTTTAACTGAAGCTTCGCCGGTAGGAATATTTTATGCAGATGCTGTAGGAGACTGCTTGTATGTCAACGAGCGCTGGTGTCAAATTTCGGGAATTACCTGCGATGAAGCTTTGGGCAAAGGGTGGTTGCAAGGCATTCATCCAGACGACCGCGATCGGGTTTTTACTGAATGGTATAGCCCCACGCAGGAGAAATTGCCGTTTAAATCTGAGTACCGCTTCCAAGGCATTAATCACTCTCAAATCATTTGGGTATTCGGTCAAGCTGTCGGTCAAATCGGAGAAAATGGGGAGGTTAAAAGTTATGTGTGTACTATTACTGATATTACAGAACGCAAGCAGGTAGAAGAGGAAAATCGACGGCTCAATGAAACTCTGGAGCATCGAGTTGCTGAGCGCACTGCTCAAATTGAAATTTCTAACCAGACATTGCAAAAAGAAATAGCCTACCGCGAAAAAATAGCACTCACTTTGTTGGAATTGACGCAACTGCAAAATGCAATTCTTAATAGCGCTAACTACACAATTATTTCTACAGATCCCGACGGTACAATTAAAACATTTAATCGGGCGGCAGAGCAACTTTTAGGTTATTCGCAAGAAGAAGTGGTGGGGAAAGTCACGGTAGCAATAATTCACGATCCTCTGGAGGTCGCTAAAAGAGCTGAAGTTCTTTCTCAAGAATTGGGAGTGAAAATAGAGCGGGGAATGGAAGCCTTTTTTGCCTTACCGTCCCGGAAAATCGCTGACGAAAATGAATGGACTTACATTCGCAAAGATGGTTCGCGGTTTCCGGTACTGCTGTCGGTGACTGCCTTATTTGACAGTAACGGAAATATTAACGGTTTTTTGGGTATCGGTCAGGATATTAGCGATCGCAAACAAGCTGAAAAAGAGCTGCGCGACCTAACCAGTGCCATGCAAAATGCGGTGGAAGGCATTTCGCGGCTGGACATTGAGGGACGCTACGTGAAGGTTAACCGAGCTTACGCTCATAAATGCGGTTACGAACCGGAAGAAATGCTTGGCATGGAATGGCAGCCCACCGTACATCCGAGCGATCTTGAGATGATGATCTCAGCTTATCAGGAAATGCTAATTTCTGGCAAAGTAGAAGTTGAAGCTAGAGGCGTTCGGAAAAATGGCTCGTTTTTTTACAAGCAATTAACGATGGTAAAAGCTTGCGACGCACAAGGGATATTTAACGGCCACCACTGTTTTATGAAAGATATCACTGAGCGGAAACTAACTGAAAGAGCTTTGCAGGAAAGCGAATTCAAGTACAGGCAAATAGTTGAATTAGCAGAAGAAGGTATTTGGGTAATTGACAGAAATGGCCTCACTACTTACGTGAACCATGCAATGGCGCGAATGCTCGGCTATAGTGAATTAGAAATGTTCGGGCGGTCGCTTTTTGATTTCATGGACGAACCGGAAAAACCACAAGCTCTTGATAATGTCGATCGGCGCAAGCAAGGTATTGCTGAACAACACGAATTTAAATTCAAAAGTAAGGACGGCAAAGATATTTGGACTCATATGTCTACCAGTCCAGTCATGGACTCTCAGGGTAATCTGCTGTCTTGTTGCGCCTTGGTTTACAACATTACAGGCCGCAAAGAAGCAGAGCAGCAAATGCTGCAACTTACAGAAGATTTGAAGCGTTCCAACGAGGAATTAGAACAATTTGCTTATGTGGCTTCCCACGATTTGCAAGAACCGCTCCGAGCCGTTACCAGTTACACTCAATTGCTGGCCCAGCGCTATCAAGGAAATTTGGACGATCGCGCAGATAAGTATATTAATTATATTGTCGATGGCGCCACCAGAATGCAGCAGTTAATTAACGATTTGTTGGCGTATTCCCGCCTGGGAACGAGGGGTCAGGAGTTTGAGCAGGCGGACTGCCACGCTGTGGTTAAGCAAACTATGTGCAATTTGCAAATTGCGATCGCCGAAGCAAAAGCTGTAATCACCTGCGACGCGATGCCAACCGTGATGGCGGATGAATTTCAACTGGTGCAATTATTCCAAAATTTGCTCGCCAACAGCATCAAATTTTGTCGCCAAGATATCCCGTTGATTCATATCGCTGCCTGCAGGCAAGAGAGCGAATGGGTGTTCAGTGTCCGCGATAACGGCATTGGCATCGATCCACAGTATGCCGATCGCATTTTTATCATTTTTGCGCGCCTGCACTCCCGCCGCCAATATTCCGGTACTGGTATAGGTTTGGCGATGTGCAAGCGCATTGTTGAACGCCACGGCGGTCGGATTTGGGTGGAATCTCAGGAGGGAAAAGGAGCGACTTTTTACTTCACTATTCCTATAATTAGTACCTGAAGCCTCAAAGTTCCATTTTGTTTTTATACTTTAAAGGATACGCCGATTATGAGCGATCGAAGCACTGTTAGACCTATAGAGATTCTGCTGATTGAGGATTCTCCCAGCGATGCCGATTTGGCAATAGAAGTCCTCAATCAGGGTAAAATATTGAATAACTTGCATTTTGTGGAGGATGGAGTCGAAGCAATCAAGTTTTTGCGGCGAAAAGAACCCTATCTTAGGGTACCTCGTCCCGATTTGATTTTGCTCGATTTGCATCTGCCGAAAAAAAGCGGTATTGAAGTGCTAGAAGAAATTAAAACTGACCCAACCTTAAAATTAATCCCTGTAGTGATCCTCAGCACTTCAGCAGCCCCCGAAGATATTTTTAAGTCATACTCCCTCCACGCCAACTGTTACATAACAAAACCAGTAGACTTCGTAGAATTTACTAAAGTAGTCAGGTTAATTGAGGAGTTCTGGCTGGCAGTCGTCAAACTTCCTCTAAATTAAACGAACAGATGCTTTGCTTGTGAGCCTTCTAAAAACTTTTAACCTATGGAAATTCTGCTGGTGGATGATTTGCTCAGCGAGGCTGAATGGACTTTATAAAAGCTGGCGACAAGCCAATTTTGAACCATTTGCAAATAGTATAAGATATGGTAGAAGCAAGAAGTTTATTGAAGAAGCAGGCTTTTCTGTTCGGAGTCTCGTCCTAATTTAATTCTGCTTAACTTGATTTTGCCTAAAAAAAAGAGTTAGAAATATTGATATAAATCAACTCAGCACTCAAGTTAAAAATGATTCCGGTGGTAATTATGACAACCTCAGCAGTCGATGAAGAGATGCTCAAGTTTTATGCCCTGTCAGCCCGGTACTACATCACTAAGCTTATCGATTTTAGTCAAGTCGCTAAGCTGGTGAGATCGATTAAGGATTGGTGGCTGGTGGTGATAGCTCCCAAATAATAATTTTCAAGTTTAAAATGGCATGGGAAAGCGGAAAAGTTTAACCTAAGATTGGTAAAGTAAAAATTTTACAGTCAAAAACGTCTAAGCTATGTGGATTAAAATTCTGTTAGTAGAAGACAATCCGGCTGATGCTGATTTGCTTGCAGAACTGTTAGAAGTATCTGTGGGTGTCGAGTGGGAACTGGTGTCTGTTGAGTTCCTGCATGAGGCGATCGCACAACTGTGTAAACAACCCTTTGATGTAGTTTTGCTCGACCTTTCTTTGCCCGACAGCCGCGGTTTGGAAACGCTAACTCGCCTGCGAGAAGTTGCTCCTGATGTGCCAATGGTGGTAATGACAGGCTTGGACGATGAGGCGATCGCCCTAGAATCAGTTCGCTTGGGAGCTCAAGACTATATTGTTAAAGGTCAAATTACTACTCAATTATTAGTGCGGACGATCCGCTACGCGATCGAACGCTCTCAAACCTTTCAAATGCTGCGGGAAAGCGAGCGCCGCTTTCGGGCGATTTTTGACTCATCATTTCAGCTAACCAAGCTGCTGACTCCCGAAGGAATTGTGCTGGAAGTGAACGAGACAACCCTCGATTTTGCCGGATTGCGATCGGAGGGTATTGTGGGCCGCCCGATGTGGGAAATGGCGATTTGGGCCCAGTCGCCACAGGTTTCTGAACAATTGCAATGCGCGATCGGCAAAGCAAGTCGCGGCGAGTTTTTCCGCAGCGAAATCGACTTGTTAGGCAAAAGTGGCCAAATTATGACAGTTGATTTCTCACTGAAACCTGTTAAAAATGAGACAGGACAAGTTTTGCTGCTGATTGCTGAAGCCCGTGACATTAGCGATCGCAAACGAGCAGAAGCGGAAATTCTCAAAGCCCTCGCACGAGAAAAGGAACTTTCAGAACTGCGAGCTAAATTTGTCACAATGGTTTCCCACGAGTTCCGCACACCTTTGACAACCATCCAATTTTCCGCTGGATTGCTGCAAGATTACAGTTCTCAGTGGTCTCAAGATAAAAAATCTACTCATTTTGTGCGGATTCAATTAGCAATTAAACGCATGACAGAGTTATTAGAAGATATCCTCGTAATTGGCAAAATCGAAGCCAATACCTTGCAGTTTCAACCGGTTTCCTTAAACCTCGAAAAATTTTGCCGTCAACTGGTAGAAGAGCAGCAGCTCAACGACAGCAACCAACACCCGATCGCCTTTCAATATGAAGGCGGCAACTGCGAGGCTCAAATGGATGAAAAACTGCTGCAGCAAATCTTGGGAAATGTCCTCTCAAATGCCATCAAATATTCCCCCGTCGGCAGTACAGTTTCCTTGCACCTCAACTGTCAAAACAAAGAAGCTGTTTTCCAAGTTCGAGACCAGGGCATCGGCATTCCCCAAGCCGATCGAGAGCGGATATTAGAAACTTTTTACCGAGCTACAAATGTCGGCACTATTTCGGGGACAGGTCTCGGTTTAGCAATTGTGAAGAGGGCTGTGGAACTTCACGGCGGCCAACTAGCGATCGACAGTCAAGAAGGAAAAGGCACAACTTTCACTATTACCTTGCCTCTAATCTGCCCTCCCAATCAATAACCAACTGAATTATTAACTATACATATCCGCTACTTAACGATTAATTAAGCACCTAACAAACAAACTTATCAAGTGTCTGAACCCAGAATTTTCCAACAAACTACTGACTAAAAGGAGCTATCACCGTGGCTAAGATTTTGGTAATAGAAGACGAAGAAGCGATTAGAGAGAATATTTTAGAGTTGCTGGAAGCCGAGAATTTTGAAGGAATAGGAGCGATTAACGGCAAAGTCGGCATCAAATTGGCGATAGAAAAAATTCCGGATTTAATTTTGTGCGACATGATGATGCCGGAAGTAGACGGTCACGGCGTCATCAAAGCTTTGCGCTCCGAACCCTTGACTGCCACAATTCCGTTTATTTTCCTCACAGCCAAAGCCGATAAAGTTGACGTTCGCACGGGCATGGAACTGGGAGCTGACGATTACATTACTAAGCCGTGTACGCCCCAAGAACTGCTAAAAGCCATTGCTATTAGACTTGAAAAACAAAAAACAATTAGCCGACAATCTCAAAAGACGCTAGACGAATTACGCACTAATATTAGTATGTCGCTGCCCCACGAATTGCGGACTCCTTTGAATGCAATTCTGGGTTTTTCTGAGCTGATTCTGTCCGAATATCAGGTCTTAGAGGAATCAGATATCTTAGAGATGATCGGTCAAATTCAAACTTCCGGTCATCGCTTGTATCGACTGATTCAGAACTTTTTGCTGTATGCCGAACTGGAGATAGCAGCCACAAATCCCGAACTGCTAAAGGAGATGCGAAATAGCGAATTTAGCTGTGTAAAATCTTTGCTGAGTCAAAAAGCGCGGCAGCAAGCAAAACACGCGAATAGAACAGAAGATTTACAATTAAACTTGCAAGATTCGTCGGTAGCTATGGATTCTGTCAGACTCGCAAAAATTGTTGAAGAACTATTGGACAATGCCTTCAAGTTTTCATTAGAAGGAACGCCAGTTTTATTAAGCACTTTCGTCGAAAATCAGACTTTTATTCTGTCTGTCAAAGACAAAGGCCGCGGCATGACTACCGATCAGATTGCACAGCTAGAAGCTTACAGGCAGTTCGATCGCAAACTTTACCAACAAGCAGGTTTGGGATTGGGCCTGGCTATTGTTCAACGCCTTGTAGAATTGCACGGAGGAGAATTTAAAATAGAAAGTTTGCCGCAGCAAGAAACAATAGTTTGCGTTTCCCTGCCTGTCTAAACAATGATTATACCAGTTTCCAAAAAGAATACAACTGTAGGCAAACTCCCAACCCTTATGGCATAACTCATTCCCAATTCTCAAATCTCAACTCTCAAATGCTATTATGCAGGAGCGATCGCTCCTTTCAGACACCGCTGCAGATAAATTTGAGCTACCTTATCATTAGGGTTGATTTCCAAGCAGGCCGAAAACAATCTTATAGCTTCGCCACACTTGTCACTATTGTAGAGTACCAAAGCTTGCTCAAACATTGTCTTTGTCTCTAACTTTTTCTGTCGTAACTCTGGCGGATCGGCCGCAAATACTTCATAAAGTGTTACCATTCGCGATTTGCCTTTAACTGCTACGCGATCTATCAACCTCAAATCATAAATATCGTTTAACTGTATAAAAGTATTGTGAGTAATTAACATCGAAACTTCATACTCTTTCGTCAAAGTTTCCACGCGGGAGGCTAAGTTTACCGCATCGCTAATCACCGTGCTGTCCATTCGACTTTGGCCGCCCACCGTGCCTAACATCAAAGAACCCGTATTGATTCCAATGCCAATTTGCAGCGGCGGGCGATCGACCTGATTACGACTAATATTATACTCGTTAAGCTCTTCTAGCATGGCAATTCCCGCTTTCACAGCATCGTCCGCACTGCCATCAAACAGCGCCATAATCGCATCGCCAATGTATTTATCAATAAAACCAAAATTGTTAGTAATAGCCGGTTCCATCCGCGACAAATAAGCATTAATAAATTGAAAACTTTCTTCGGGATTCATCGTTTCAGAAACTGAAGTGAAATCGCGAATATCTGAAAACAGCACCGACATTTCTTTCTGTACCTGATCGCCTAATTTTACTTCCAGAATACTTTCATATCCCAGAAAG
Source organism: Microcoleus sp. MON1_C1 (assembly GCF_036701945.1). Taxonomy (NCBI): domain Bacteria; kingdom Bacillati; phylum Cyanobacteriota; class Cyanophyceae; order Oscillatoriales; family Microcoleaceae; genus Microcoleus; species Microcoleus sp. MON1_C1. The sequence goes on from NZ_JAUBRO010000031.1 coordinate 44,249, forward strand.
TGGAGAAATTCGTGCGGCACAAACCGCCCGTAAGCATCTGTTAATTTTTCTTCCGCTGCTAAAGCTTTTTGTAACTCGTCTGTGAATTGCCGGCGCTCGGTTTCTACCTCTTGACGCTCTGTGATGTCTTGAAAAGCTGCGATCGCGTAAACTATGTTTTTCCGTTCGTCGTAGATGGGAGTCGCCCAAACCTCGATCGGCACAATCCGATCCGACCCATGAACTTCTAGATCGTCCATACGCACAAATTCTCCCCGCAACGCCCGAACAATCGGTTGGCTATCCCTCGGATACAATTGATTAGTTCCAGGGTCGTAAAAATGATAAGCTTCAGGAAATTGGTCAGTAGCCCCATCAAAAATTAAACCTTGGGCTAGTATCCTTTCCCCCCAAGAATTCATGTAAAAAGGTTTACCCTTACCATCGACAACAAATATTCCCACTGGCATCGCTTCCAGGAATTGAGTCAATCGGCTTTCGTTTTCTGACAGTGCCTCATTTAACTTTTCTTTGGCTGCCAAAGCTTTTTCTAAATCATTAGTAAACCTGATTCGTTCCACTTCCACCTGTCTTTGCAAACTAATATCCTTAGCAAAACCCTGATAGTAAAGCACTTCCCCGTTAGCATCATAAACTGTGCGCGCATACTCAGAAATCCAGATAATTCTGCCATCTCGACAGTAAACCTGAGACTCAAACTCACACAGAGTACCGTGCTGTTTCATCAGCGCCAGAAACTCTTGACGGCGGTTCGGTTCCACGTACAATTGCTGCTGAGTATCATTAATACTTTCTATCAATTCTGACGCGGAATCGTAGCCGTAAATTTCCGCCAGAGCAGGATTCGCACTAATAAAATGTCCGTCCGGCGTCGTCTGAAAAATACCTTCTAGAGCATTTTCAAATATCCCGCGATACTTCTCTTCAGCTTGAATTAGCGCCGCTTCAGCTTCCTTGCGTTCAGTTATGTCACTAAAAGCAATAATCGCATAGGAAATGTCGCCTGTAGAATCATAAATTGGAGTTGCCCAACTCTCTACAGGAATAATCTTATTAGCTGTACGAATTTCTACACTTTCAGTCCGCACATTTTCGCCCCGAAGCGCTCGCATAATTGGCAATTCTTCCACGGGACATCTCTGATTAGTCCCGGCTTTATAGAATTGATAAATTGCTGCTTTTTGCTCTGAATTAATATGCGGCACAGTGCCTTTGCCAAATACATCTCGCGCCTTCTGGTTAGCGTAGAAAGATTGCCCGTTTGCATCAAGTACACATACGCCCAATGGCATAGCTTCTAGATATTGGGTCAAGCGACTTTCGTTTTCATGGAGTTTGGCAATCAGCATTGCCTGCTTGCGGTTTAATTTTACCAACTCCTGATTCATTTCCTGAAGTTCTATTTGTTTTTTAGCTAACTCTTTATCTTGAAAATATTTATATATTGCCTCAGTAACAGTTAACTTTAAGTCATCAGATTGCCAAGGTTTAGGTATATATCGGTACAATTTAGCATAGTTAATAGCATTGGCTACCGCCTCCAAATCTGCCTGCCCCGTCAGCATAATCTTGAGAGTGTTCGGCGAGATAGCATGAACGCTCCTTAATAGTTCGTCTCCTTTCATACTAGGCATGATATGATCCGAAATAACTAAAGGAACCTCATACTGTTCTGCTAAAAGTTCGGACAGCAACTCTAAAGCTTCTTCGCCACTTTGGGCGGTTTCAATTAAATATTTATCTTCAAAGGCTTTTAGCAGGTCTATTTCCAGACTATCGAGGATAGTCTGCTCATCATCGACACAAATAATGACTGGTTTTTTCATAAATTTGCTAGACCAGACTTAATCGCTTCAATTAGTTCTTGATTTTGCCAGGGTTTTTCTATGAAAGCATGAAGATTTGCTTGAATTTTTGTTCGTTCGATGGCTTCTTTGTCTACTTGTCCCGTCAGCATCACTGTCACAATTTGCGGATATTTTTGATGAATTTTAATTAGCAACTCATCTCCTTTCATTCCGGGCATCAACCAATCCGAGACAATCACTAGAATCTTAACCTCAGCTTCAGATAGCTCTTCAATAATCTCTAGGGCTTCGGCAGCACTTTCAGCAAATTCCCAAAGATATTTACCGTTAAAAGCCTGTTGCAGTTCAATTTCCAGACTTTGCAACACCCCTACTTCATCGTCAACACACAAAATTGCTGGTTTAGACATCGCTAGTTTCCTTCTTTAGTTTGGGAGGGTGAAGCCCGATGGGTAAGCACACCGTTTTCCAAATTCTACATTCCGCGCGGGTAGACTGCAAATTTTTAGCCCCCGCCTTCAGTCTGCGACGCTTTACCTACTCAGTTAAATTAATCGGCAAAGAAACTGTAAATACGGTATTACCGGGTGCCGACTCGACATCAATTTTACCCTGATGTTTTTCAATTATTTTTTTGACAATATCCAATCCCAACCCGCTGCCTTCTCCCGCAGGTTTAGTAGTAAAAAAAGGCTCAAAAATTTTCGGAATAATCTCCGGTTGAATCCCCTTACCGCTGTCAGTAATTTTTACCAAGACGCTGGTATCTTGTTGTACCGCGTCAATTGTTAAAGTTCCTTGATTGTCCATCGCTTGTAAGGCATTGTGAATTAAATTTGTCCACACTTGATTGAGTTCGTCGGGATAACACAGTACCGCAGGCAATTGATCTTGATAATTTCTGACGACTTCCACACCCTGCTTGATTTGGTTTTGATAAAGAGTTAATACAGTTTCAATTCCATGCGTAATATTCACCTGTATTTTTTCCCCATTTACATCGTAACGCGCATAATTTTTTAGGGCAAAGACGACTTTTGCAGCGCGTTCAGTAGCGGTAGCGATGGTTCGGGCGCTTCGGTGGATGCTAGCAAAGTCGTAGGCTGTTTTTATAATATTTTCGCTGTCCGGGTCTTTGAGCAACGGCAAGAATTCTTGCAAATTTCCCTGCAATCCGATATTGACTAAAATGCTAGCAAGGCTGTCAGCATTGTCAATCTCTTCCGACTCTAGTTGCTGCTTCACGGTTTTTTTCAATCCCCGTTTTTCTCGCGTAGATAAAGAGTAAGTTTGTTGGCTGGAACTGTACATCAAACGCAAGAAATCGTGCTCGCGTTCTGCTGACAGTTCTTTAAAAAAAACTGGCAAACTTTCGAGATTGTTATCCAAAAAGCTGGTAATATTTCCAATTGACGACCGAATCGCGCCCAAGGGCGTATTAATTTCGTGAGCAATGCCCGCAATCAGTTGCCCTAATGCCGCCATTTTTTCTGATTGCACTAATTGATTCTGAGTAGCTTGCAGTTGGTCTAAAGTAACTGTAAGTTCATTGTTTTTCTGTTGGAGTTTTTTTTGCAACTGGCACATTGCTAAATGGGTTTCTACCCTAACTATAACCTCTTCCACCTGAAACGGCTTGGTAATATAATCTACGCCGCCCACCGCAAAGGCTTTCACCTTATCTAGTACGTCATTAATCGCGCTAATAAAAATCACCGGAATGTCGCGAGTGCGTTCATCAGCTTTGATTTTTTCGCAAACTTCATACCCATTCATTTCGGGCATCATAATATCCAGCAAAATCAAATCTGGAGGCATACCTTTTGCCGCAGAAAGCGCTAACTCACCGCTAGGTACGGGGCGGACTTTATAGCCCTTGCCATTCAAAATTCCGGCTAGCAGTCGCAAATTAGCTGGGGTGTCGTCAACTACTAAAATATTACCGCGATCGGTGCTAGCAAGGTCGTTATTCATGTGATATTGCTTGAGATATTAACTTTAAAATTTTGTCGTACTCGAAATTTTCTATACAATTGGCGATCGCACCAGCCGTTACTGCATCCTTTAATCGAATTTGCTCGATCGAGCTATCAATTACATCCGTATCTGCATTTAGTATAGCCAGCTTTAAATCTGATACCAGCGGCTCAGGCAATTTCACGAAATCAGCCGCCGTCATTGCGCGATCGCCCTCTTTGATTGCCGATAAATTAGTTTGACCCGGATCTTCATAAATATAGCGCACTCCGATATGTTTGTGCATAGCATCAAAAATATCGGCTTCCCGGAAAGGCTTCCTCATAAAAGCATCGCAACCCGCCGATAAAATAACTGCCCGTTCTTCCTCCAAAACGCTCGCTGTCAGCGCAATAATCGCAGTTGCTTGACCTTTAATAGTACCTTTAATGTATTGCGTAGCTTCGTAGCCGTCCATCACAGGCATTCTCATGTCCATCCAAATTAGATGCGGTTCCCAACTATTCCAAATCTCAATAGCTTCTTGACCGTTAGTAGCTTCTTTTATTTCAAAACCCAGAGGATAGAGGATTTTAATTAACAGTTGGCGGTTGAGCGGTTTATCGTCTACTATCAAAATTCGATAGGTGTGTTGGTTGGGAACCAGTGCAATAACATTCCGGCTGGGTTTTGGGCTTTCAATATCAGCCGCATTGACCGCAATAACTTGAATGTCAAACTTAAAATTAGTTCCCTTGCCCACAGCAGAAGAGACGCTCATCTTGCCGCCCATTAATTCCACAAATTTGCGGCTGATTGGCAATCCCAAGCCTGTACCTTCTTGCGAATCTTTCCCTGTCTTGGTTTGCACGAAAGGTTCAAAAATAGCGTCTAATTCATTGGTAGCAATACCGGAACCAGTATCTTCGACTTCAAAATGAAGGAAGAAGGAAAAGGCAGACGCTGAATCGTCACTTGGCGTGGCAATAATCTGGTTTTTAGAGTGACTGAATTGAGATATGTTAAGACCATTAATTGCTGGACTTTCTGTATTTTGTGATAGTTCGGGGTGAGCAAAATTTTCCCCTTCTACCTGCTGATTTCTATCTAATGACTGCTTGCTAACTCTGACGGCTACACTCCCCTCATGGGTAAATTTAAGAGAGTTGTTGAGCAGATTAATTAAGATTTGTCGCAACTTTACGTCGTCGGCTTCTACATATTGCGGCACGTCGGGACTGCGGTCAAAAACTAACTGCAACTGCTTGTCATCTGCTTTGAGTTCAAACATATCTTCCAAGTCGTTTAGCAGGCGATAGAGGTCAAATTTTTTGGGATTGAGGGTGGTACGCCCGGATTCAATTTTAGATAAATCGAGTACGTTATTAATCAGGGTGAGCAGGTGTTCTCCGCTGCTGCTAATTATGCTAATGTTTTCTTGATGTTCTGGGGATAGAGTTCGGCTGCGAGTCATCAGTTGGGAAAAGCCCAGAATTGCATTGAGAGGCGATCGCAATTCGTGGCTCATGTTAGCAAGAAATGTGCTTTTAGCTTGATTCGCTACCTCTGCTTTGTCTTTAGCTACAGCCAATTCTGCCGTCCGCTCTTGCACTCGGTTTTCTAAAGTTTCAAAAGATTGTTGCAGTTGTTGAGCCATGCTGTTAAATGACTTGGCTAATTCCCCCAATTCGTCGGAGCGTTCACTTTCTACGGTTGTGTCCCATTCACCTTTAGCAATATTTTTTGCGGCTGCATTTAAGCTCAAAATAGGGTTTGTTACCCACCGAGAAGTCAGAATGCCGATCGCCACCGCTACTCCTAAAGCTGCGAAACAAAGCAAAACCGCTGTGCGAGTATTGGCATCAATTTCTGCGGTGAAATCAGCTTCGGGAACAACTACGACAATCAGCCAGTCTAAACCTTTGCCGTCTTGGAACGGCAGGACTTTTAAAAAGTGTCGCTTGTGATTTATTTCAAAGCTCAATAACTCCGCTTTTTTAATTAGGTCGAATTTTTGATACTGTGCAGTTAAATATTTAGCTGTAGATCGAGTAAAAGGGTTGCTGCTTTCTTCCACTTTAAACAATTGCCTTTCATTACCTTTAGTGCGAAACGGTTTTTCTGGGGTGGAAGTTGCTAACAAAGTACCCTGGCGATCTATAATAAATGTTTGACCGGATTTGCCGACTTTGAGACTGTGGAGAAATATTCCAAGATGGTCGAGACGCAAGGCAGCAAATAATCCTCCTTCTAGCTGATTTTTGTCGCTGTATACGGGTTGGAGAGCGCTGATAATTAAGGTCGGCTCTAGTAAGGAAATATAAACCGAACTCCAAGTAGGTTGACCGACTTTTACGGCTTTTTTGTACGCAGTATTTTGCCGATTGTCAAAGTTTTTGACAACGGTGGCAACTGTAGTCCGATCGCCTCGCTCGTTCGTGTTGTAAGAATAAAAATTTAACCCAGTAGATTTTTCTATCACATTCATCGTGCGGGAGCCGTTAGAAAGTTGTTCACCGGATCTATAATCTCCCTTCTCGTTGCCAACCGAGGTAAAATTGATATAGGGATATAATTGTACTTGTCGCCAAAGATATTTCTCCCAAGCTGATAAGTTCTCCATCTTTAACAAGCCGAGCTTGACAGCATCCAGCTTGGTTTGATTGATTAGATGGGGAGTTGTCAGGTAAACTTGCAGGTTTTGCTCGACACGCAAACTCACCTCGCTCATTAACTGACTGGCAAGGTTATTAACTGCTTTTTGTCCGTTTCTAAAAGACAGATCTCCTACGAGTCCCACGGCTCCCACGATTTGCAGTACAAAGGGAAATATGAGAACAGTTCGCAGCGGTAATTTGTCTAAAAGTTTAGAAACCATAAGATTGAGAGGTTTGGTGAACTTAGTCTAGAACCGTATTTGCACAACGGGTCTTAATAGCAGCACCATTTATTTACTGCCGCTTAGGTAGGGGGAATTGATGCGGGCTATTTTAGCTGTGGTAGATGCTCGATCCCGATCGAATGTGCACCTAATGTTTACTCGATTAAAATCTATTATTTTATCCATTGTCGTATTATTGTTACCATTTAGGTAAAAGTTGCAGTCTCTGGGTTCGAGAACAGCCTGATATTTGATCGCGCGGGCGAGTTGAACCCGGAGGGGTCAAGCGGTTTGGAGGCTGGTCAGGAAATTTGCGATCGGCACTCGCCATTTTCCGCAAGACGTGTTATACTGTAAACAGTCGAGGGCACGTAGCTCAGTGGATAGAGCATCAGGTTCCGGTCCTGAGGGTCGGGGGTTCAAATCCCTCCGTGCTCATTGAAATTTATTGAATGACTGACTGTGAGACCGAGGACAAATTTTTGTCCTCGGTCTTAATTATTGTGATTTAAGCGCCAGTGTCAAAAATCGAATCGCCACTGTACTCGCATATCGCAGACTGATTGCGCCCCTGTTGCTTGGCCCGGTATAGTGAACGATCGGCGATCGCAATCAAGTCAGCCGATGATAGTTCCGAAATCGGAATCAAGTTGGCGATACCCATACTAATAGTAACTACATCACTCACATCAGAGGTTTTGTGAGGAATATGTAAAGCTTTAATAGCAGCGTGAATCCGTTGGGCCACCGAACTCGCTCCTTCAATATCAGTATTAGGCAAAATGATGGCAAATTCTTCTCCGCCGTAACGCGCCACCAAATCCGCCGGACGGTACACTACCTCTTGCACAGTCTGAGCAAGTTTGAACAGACAATCATCCCCCATTAGATGACCGTAGCAATCATTATAACGTTTGAAATAATCCACATCAAACAACAAAAGAGAAAGAGGTTTTTGTTCCCGGTATAGCCGCTGCCATTCATGCTCTAAGCGGTCATTAAAACAGCGGCGATTAGCAATTTGAGTTAATCCATCAATATTGACCACTTGTTCTAAGAGGTGAGTAGCGCGAGCTAGTTCTTCGTTAGAGAGTGCAAGTTGTTGATTAATTTCTCTCATTCGCGCTTGGGCCTGCTGCCTTTCTGCCAATTCCTTCTGCAACTTCTGAAAAATATCCGCTTGTTTAATGGCGATCGCTAACTGATTAGCAATCTGTTTAACAAGGTCAACTTCAAATTCTTCCCATTGCCGAGGAGCAGAACATTGATGAATACATAACAACCCCCACAAATCTTGTCCATTGAGCAACGGCGCAACTAAATTAGCCCGAACAGGAAATTGTTTCCAAAGAGCGCGGTAACAGTGTTGAAGGTCAATCTTATTGAGATCTTGAACTACCTGCATTCTCCCTTCTTGATATGAATCAGGATCTTGTTCACCAGCACACGGGTCGTTAAATTGATTTCTGCTTACCAATTTACATCCTTCGCCTACGGATTCTGAAACAAACTCACCATATCCAAATTTACTGTCAGGAGCGAACTTAAATATGCCGACGCGCTCGGCTTCAAGAAACAGGCGAATCTCCTGCGAAGCAATCTCAAAAATTGTAGACAAATCAAGAGATTGACGAATGTGTAGAGTAATTTCTTGAAGTAATATCGCCTTGTCGTACTGTTTCCGCAGAGCTATTTCCGCTTGCTTTTGGGCGATAATAGCTGCCTCTGCTGCTTTTTTTGCTTTAATAATTTCACTTTCGTACAGGATACGCTGGCGGATACAGAGCAAGATGCAATCGTTGACGGAGCTTCCTTCCTTCTCCCGACGCACAGCGTTGATCAGCATAGGTATATCACTACCCTGCTTTGATCTTAATGAGAAGTAAATTTCCTCTACTTTACCGTCAAGCTTCAACAGGGGGAAGAAATGGGTTTGAAAAAAAATCCGGCTGGCCATTGGCAGAATAAAGTCCATTTTCCGTTCCCGCAGTTCATCGGTTTCGTATCCGAGTAATTGCAGTAATGTGGCGTTGACCATTAGGATCGTACCATCGTCAGCAAACGAGAGGAATCCACAGGGTGACTTGTTGAGTAGCTCGTCTATCTGGTAGGTCATATTTGCCATACAAATCAGGTAGTATGAGGTTCACTCAAATACTCCTTAATCAGGTCGATCGTCTCTTCTGGATGACTCAGGTGCGGGCAATGTCCCGTAGCTTTCATCAGCCGTAGCGTACTTTTAGGCAGGTGGCGGTGGAGATAATGCCCTACCTCAGTGGGAGCTACCATGTCATCAGTGCATTGCAATATCAGTGAAGGTACTGAGGCATTCGCTAAATCAGTGCGATTGTCAGAGTAAAAAGTCACCTCGGCAAAGCGACTTGCAACCACCGGATCGGTGGAGCAAAAACTTGTCTCAAGTTCCTCACTTAACTCAGGACGATCCTGATTCTGCATCACCATTGGCGCCAGAAAGCTTGCCCAACCAATGTAATTTTTATCCATGATATCGAGGAGATCCTCAATATCTTTGCGCTCAAACCCTCCGTAATAATTTGGTAAATCATTGATGTAGCAGGGTGAAGGTGCTACGAAAATCAGGCGATCAAAGTAATTAGGAGCTTGAATAGAGGACAGAAGGCCGATCATAGTGCTGACCGAATGACCGACAAAAATCACATTTGTCAACGCCAATTCTTGACAGATATCGAGGACATCCTGAACATAGCCATTGAGGTCGCTGTACCGTTCATAACTGTAGGCACTAATATCAGACTGTCCAGAACCTACATAATCAAATAGGATGATTTTGTAGTCCTTCTCGAAGGCCGGTGTTACGAAACGCCACATATTTTGATCGCACCCAAATCCATGAGCAAACATCATCGTCTGGGTGCCTTGTCCAAACATTTTTATATTATTCCGTCGTAAAATTTTATGAGTCATTTGCTCGACACGAGGATTAAATTGATTATAAGACTTTTGCGCGCTTTTATGAGGATTGCTCATCCCAAAGACTGGTAGACAACAATTCAGGATGTCGGATTAATTGAGTGGCAACCTCAGCACTGACAGGCTGGCTAAACATAATATAACCCTGCCCGATTTCACAGGCGATCGCTTGTAACTATTGCAATTGCGCTGGGGTTTCAATTCTTTCGGCAATTGTGCTCACATTTAAGCCATGTGGGATTACAACTATGGGTTGGGCAATTCCGCGAGCGATCGGAGCGCTGGCTAAATCGCGGACAAATGAGCGATCAATTTTGAGCGACTTCACCAGAAAATTTTTCAGGTTGTTGAAAGCAGCATAGGCAGTCGCAAAATCATCGACATAAATCTCAATATTATGCTCCGATCATTGGCTCAAAAGATTGTAGGTAATGTCAACATTAAGCATTATTGCCGTTCCCGTAATCTCTAGCTATGGATATTTTGGCTTCATATCGGTGCGCTCAAGGAGGCGATCGCTCTTAGCGATTAAAGTCGGTTGGCTGAGTTGACGTGCCGACAGATTCACCGCGATATTAGGAAGAATTAGTTTTGCTGCTAGCCACTGCTGATATTCCAGCAAGCTTGCTCTAAAATCCATTTGCCCTTCGGGTAAAATCAATCCAGTTTTTTCGGCGATGGGAATACATCGATGGCGATGAATCCAACCTAGTTGAGGAGAATATCCTCCTACTAGAACTTTAACACCAGCAAGGCTACCTGTTTGCCAATCGAGCTGAGGTTTATCGTACAGCAAGTATTGGCTTTCCAAGCACAATTCAAGAGATTTGCGATCGCCAGGGTATTGGATTTGGCCCAAGGTATTGTGGCTGTGTAAAAACTATAGGTATTGGGCCCAAATCCTTAACGTAATATACGGAAATATCTGCATTTTTGAGCAAGCTATCGAACTTCATTTCATCTTGTGAATCTAGGGAGACGCCAATACTGCTGATGAGGTGTAAATAATGATTTTGGAAAAGAAAATTAGCTTTAATATTTTTGTAGAGGTAATCCCCCCGAGTTTCCCTAATCTAGGGGTAGTAGGGATAGGCACGATGCGGCACTAAGCTGCTAGGCCAGAAAGATTTTCTGTTAGGTTCGAGAATCGGATAGAGAGAGGATTTTAGGATTTTTGAGATGTCATTGAAATATACAATTTAGAGGGAAAACAGCTTACCCCTAGATTTTTACCAAAACCTATTTAGTGGGATTGCTATAGCAAAAGGCGCTGATGCAGAAGGCAATAAAAGCTCCTATTTCAGCAATTAAGAACCTCCAAAACCTTGTCGCGGTTGCTATAAATTTTCACAAACTCCTCAAATTAAAAAAGTTGGGTTTCCTAGCTCAACCCAACCTACTTTTAATAAAGAATGACTGTTAAATCTCAAATATCCTCATCGTCTTGGCCTTGCACACCCTGCAGAATCCGCGATAGCTCACTCTTTTCATTAATCGTAATCCGACTCGGAGAACCGCTGATAATCCGTTCGTAACCACGGAACGAATCTTTAATTTGCGGCCCTCTTTCAGTAATCGTGTATTCCCGGATTCCTTTGTCGTGCCACGAACCGCGCATCTTAAACACATTAATTGCCCGCGACATTTCTCCTCGAATCTCTACATACTGCAGCATGATAATCGTGTCAGTAATCGTAGAAATATGGGAGTCCGTAATCGAATGAGCACCCATAAACTGGTCGCTTGTATTTGTGAAAAACCCGGTTATTTCTTCCTGCTTCGCAAAACCTGTCACTCCGATCACAAATTGCCTGAAAGCATTATTGCTGACACCCCTAGCTAAGGCCGACAGCGAGTCTATAGCAATTCGAGAAGGTTTGAACTCAGCAATTTCTGATTTAATAGTCTGCAAGTGGTCTTCCAAACCGGCAGATTCCGGGTAAGTACACAGCAGCTTTAGCAGTCCTTTCTCTTCCATTTCCTCAAAATCAATGCCCCAAGAATAAGCATTGCGGAACAACTGAGCACGCGACTCTTCATAGGCAAACAGCAGCGCCCGATTGCCGTTCATACAAGCATTCTGCAAGAACTTGCTCACCAACAGGGTTTTGCCGGTTCCCGTTGCACCCGTAGCCAAAATAATTGAGTCTTTGAAGAAACCGCCACCGCACATCTCGTCGAGAGTTTTATCCCCGGAAGAAACCCGCACGTTTGAAGACTTTTGAGTTAATCGCATCGCCCCCAACGGGAAAATATTAATTCCGTCATTAGTCATAGTAAAAGGATATTCGCCCTTCATGTGGGTTGTACCCCGCAACTTCAAAATTTCCATGGTGCGGCGGCGGCGTTCCCCTTCCAAAACGTTGCGAACAATCACCACATTATCCGACACAAACTCTTCCACTCCAAACCGCGCCACCGGGCCGTATTCTTCCACCCGTTCCGTCGTCATAACTGTAGTTGCTCCGACTTGTTTGAGGCGCGCAACTAAGCGGAAAATTTCTCGGCGCACCACCGATGCAGCATCGTACTGCTGAAATACGGCGGTCACTGAATCTATAGAAACCCGCTTGGCTTTGTACTTGCGAATGGCGTACTGGATTCGCTCGATTAAGGCAGATAAATCAAAATTCCCTACGATATCTTGACCTTCCGGGTCCGGGGAAGCGTCCAAAATAAATAGCTTGCCTTCCTCGATTAACTGTGCCAGATCCCAACCGAAACTGCAAGCATTTTTAATAATATCTGCTGGAGATTCTTCAAAAGTTACGAAAACTCCAGCTTCGTCAAAATGGGTAATTCCGTTATAGAGAAATTGTACGGCAAATAAAGTTTTTCCCGTTCCTGACGTGCCGCTGACTAGGGTGGTTCTGCCGAGCGGCATTCCGCCGTGACTGATGTCATCGAAACCCTCAATCATCGTGCGAATTTTTTCAACTCCTGCCGTTCCCAATCCTTGTCGTTGAACCGTTTGACTAATTTCATTCATGTCGATTTTTGTCAACTCTCAGTATTCTTTAGTTGTCACTCATTAACCGCCGATCATGAGTCTTTGTACCCAGCTTTTAGTTTTGGCTCTTGCTCAATAACTAATGACTGCTGACTGCTGACTAATGACCCCCGCCCAAAAACCGATACCGTGCCACGTACTCCTGTCGTGGAAAGATAAAAATTTTAGACTTTTGTTCAACCTCCCAGATTCATCTGTTGAGTAAATCTAAAATATAAAAGCGTTCGACTGAGCGCGACTCGACGCTTCGACTGAGCGCTCGCCGAACGTTTCACGCCAAACCGAAGTCTCAAATCTAAAATCGACTGACTCTCACCTGATTATCTTATGAATTCAGGTCTTCTTCGCGAAGTTCTTCATAGAGCAAATCTAATCCTATCAGAACTTTCTCGCGATCGGACAAATCGCCAATAATTTTTCGCACCGGCGGCGGCAGGATTTTGGCCAGCGTTGGGGTTGCCAATATTTTGTCCTCTTCTGCTAGCTGAGGATTTTTGAGAACATCTATGACTTTCAGCGCGTATACGCCTTGAAATTCTTGTTCTAGGATGTCCTTTAGGGTTTTCAAAGCTCGCACGGAGTTGGGAGTATTCCCCGCCACGTACAGCTTCAGAACGTAGGTTTTCTTCAGAGGACTCATGAACTTTTTTAAATGTTGAGTATTAGTTGCCAGATGTTAGTTGTAGTTGTTATTTGTCTTAAATCCGCTGTTCTTTGTTATTTTATAATAATTTCCGCCTCGCGCTCGCGCGGCCGTTTGTCGGCTCCTTTCTTTTTTGTTAGATTCTACCTTCTACCTTTTCTTTCTTAAATTATGCCGAATCCCTTCTACATTCTACCTGGAGAGGTTTCTTTCGGAATCGATCGCCGATACATCTCGCACATATGAGCGATCGCGTCAATCAGAGTCAAGCGGTAATCGAGCAATATTTCCTCGCTGCGCCCTTCTATTTTTAGCTGTTTAGCAAACTCGTCTATCAATTCCATGTGAATTTCTACAATTTGAGTCACCGGAACGTCAGCAAAAAAAGCCAAATTCACAAATTCATCTATTTGATTGTTGACCGCAGTATCTTGAGAAAAATAATTCAAAAGGATGTCGCGATAACTCGACTTGAGTTGCTCCAAAAACTTTTGTTTCTCAGCTCCCGGCAGATTTTTCAAAAAAATCTGGGAATTTCTTTTATAATACACACCTAAGTATCCTAATCGCTCCCGTAATTTTTCCGCCAGCCGCCGCTGCTGTCGGCTGAGCAAACTTTGAGCAGTCAATTGGGCTGTCGCATCGACCGTTACGGATTGGTAATTGACAGGAACCGGAGTTGAAAGTTTTAGAAATTGTGCGATCGCCCGCTCGATACCTGCAGCTATTTCGCTCGATCGAGCGATTGCCAGTTGCACCTCACCAGGGTGATAAAAAAAAGCACAGCTTTCGTCTTGACTCTTGTTGGCGGTACTGGCTGCGGCCTCAAAACCATCTGAATATGGTGCTTCTGGTCTGCCATCTACCTGCGCGTGAGGCGAAAAAATCACAGCAGGCAAAAAGAGCGATCGTTCTTGCAGCTTGCCCAGAAGCGATCGCAGATCCGCATCCACCTCCAAAACCAAACAATCAAGGTGATAATTGTGCTTGAGGAACCCCAAAAACTCCCCTGGCGACTTAATGTGCGTTAAAGCATAGCGATCGCCCCTCAAAAGCTCAATCGCAGAGGCTGCGATTTCCTCAGAGCGGACAAAAATACCGATAGAAAGTTGAGGAAGCAAAGCTGTAGGTGCACCACCTAAGTTGCCTGAAAGTGCTGGCTCGCTCAGAGTTGATATCTCCTTTACAAAAAACTTAACATTTTAACAATCATCTCAACATTTATTTTAACCAATCTTAACCGCAAAATAAGTGATGCGCTTCTACCAGAGGAAGAATCAAAGTTTACTCGGTGGTTTTTGTGTCAAGCACCCTGAGCGTGATTTCTGCAATTAAGCTTAAGCCTTAAAATAATTGTTAGTCGCCTCAAATCAGGTGTAGGCATCGAACTCCCAGGTTTCGGTGCAGAACCCGGGCCTGATAGGGAACTGATATAAAACAAATAAGATACAGAAATCCGCAGCTACATTGAGAATCAAAAATATTACTGCTCTCGCGAGCAGACTCTCAGGTTTGTTATGCCACTCACCAGCCCCAGTATCAAAAATTTTATCGAGCCAGTGCCGCTGTGCCTCCAAACAGCAGCGCTAGAATCGCTGCAGTCAATCTTCAGCTCCTGCAACTGCGATCGAGTCGCAGTAGTCAACGAACAGCTACAGCCGGTGGGATTAGTTTACCTCCGCAGCCTTTGGGCCCGCGCGGCCGATCGCACAAACGACGGGCAGCAACCTTTGTCAGAAAGCCCGATCGCGATCGAACCAGTCAGGGCATTACCAGCCGCTATGAGCGTCAGCGAATTCTGGCAGTACCTGCAAACAGAGGAACAGAACATCCCAGCCCGGCCAAACCGCCAAACCGCCGGCGTTTCATCAAACAACCCGATCGCCCTCACAGATGCCAGCGGTCAATTTTTAGGAATGCTAGACAGCCTGAGCCTGCTGCAATTCGCCGCACTCAACAGCAGCTCGTTCTGCAGCCTCACAGAGCAGGCCACAGCAGTCAAAGAAATCGAATTAAGGCCGATTTCCCAAGCCATCGCCACGGTCCTAGACGCTCAAGTGCGCTTTCTAGAAGCAGGATTGAAACCTTCGGAAAACCTGAACTCCCTAGTCCAACTACTGGAAAAACTGCCCCTGCCCCTGAGATTGCAAACCCCCACCGCACAAATAGTCAGCCAAAACGCAGCGTGGCGGATTTTGCTGGGAGCAGGCCCAGAACCAGTTCCAGAACCAGCAGCAAATTTGGGTAAACACTCGCCCCGCAAACCAAGCCATTTAACAAGCGAATACAAGAGCGTGCAGTTAGAGGGCATCACCACAGACTGCAGGAGCCTAGTAGGAGCAAGTAGAGCGGACGATCGCGATTCAACCGCAGCCACCAGTTGCCCGCTGCCCCTGTACGCTGCAGCCTCCCCCTCAACATTAACCGCTCCAGCTTGGTGTCCCATCGCCGGCAAACCAGACACCTACATTTGCGAGTGCCCCGTACAAAAAGGTCAAGAACGGATCTGGCAATTTGTCAAACAACCGCTCTCAGACCAGCTAATTTTAGTAATGGGACAAGATGTCACCGAAGAACATTTAGTCGCCAAAGAACTAGCAGCGAAAAACGCAGATTTAATCCACCTCAACCGACTCAAAGACGAATTTTTATCCTGCATCAGCCACGAACTAAAAACCCCGCTCACCGCCGTCCTCGGTTTGTCGAGCCTCCTGAAAGATAAATTGATCGGAGAACTCAACGACCGCCAAACACGCTACGCCAAACTAATCCATAAAAGCGGGCGGCATTTGATGACAATTGTTAACGATATATTAGACTTGACCCGGATGGAAACCGGGCAGCTAGAATTAATTCCCGAAGCAGTCGAAATAGCATCAACCTGCCACAGAGCCTTTGAACAAGCAAAACAACTGCAACAGCAAGAAGAAAAAAACCCTCCCGCCCCCAGCAAAACGGACGGTACACCAAACGCAGAACCATCCGCCCAAATAGAGTTTACCCTCGAAATAGAACCGGGACTGAGCCACTTAATTGCCGACGAACTGCGGCTGCGGCAAATGCTGGTTAACCTCCTTTCCAATGCCCTAAAATTCACCGAACTCGGCGGCAAAATCGGATTGAAAGTAAATGTTTGGGAAGGCTGGATCGCATTCACTGTTTGGGACACTGGCATCGGCATCCCCGCCGACAAACAGCACCTGATCTTTCAGAAATTCCAACAGCTAGAAAGCCCCCTCACCAGGCGCTTTCAAGGAACCGGACTGGGACTGGTACTGACTCAACGCCTAGCTCGGCTCCACGGCGGGGACGTTTCGTTTATTTCCTCAGAAAACCAAGGCTCTCAATTTACCCTGCTGCTGCCACCAAATCCTCCGGGAAACAGCAGCGAAGAAATCCCGGCACAGGAAGCGGCTGAGGAAGAATTATTAAAACCCCAATATCCGACTCTGAGCGCCAATTCTCGCTCTCGTTTAGTATTAATAGTCGAAGCAGTTCCCAAATATATCGAAGATTTAACCAACCTCATCTCAGGTTTGGGCTACCAAGTAATAGTCGCCCGTTCCGGCACCGAAGCGCTGGAAAAAGCTCGCAGGTTCAGTCCCGAAGCGATTTTCCTCAACCCGCTGCTGCCGCTGCTGTCGGGTTGGGACGTGCTGACGCTGCTCAAGAGTGACCCGGATACCCGATCGATTCCGGCGATCGTCACGGCCACCAGAGGGGAAAAAGAACGGGCCAGTGTCAACAGAGCCGAAGGCTTTTTGAGCTTGCCGGTGGAAGAACCCGCTTTGCGCCGGCTGCTGGCAGACTTGATCGGTCAGAGTAATGCTAGCAGCCCCAAAGTAAGGAGTTCTTTAACCGTGTTGTGGCTCAGCCCGCAAAACAGTTCGTCTCAAGGTTCCGCTTTACTGCTCAACCCCAACTACTGCCGGGTTTTAGAAGCAGACGACCTCGGCCAAGCAGAACTCGTGGCCAGAATTTGGCGGCCCGACGCGATCGTCTTGGACGGTACAAGTCAACTGCAAAACCCCTTAGCTTTTATCGAACAGTTAAGCCGGTCTCGAAATTTGGGTTCTCTCCCTTTGGTGACTTTAGACCCTCCAACTACGCAACTGGCAAATCAAGTCAAAGGATTGTCGGTATTTCCCTGTTTAGCCACTAGCACTCCTGGTGACAGTGAAACTTCACCTACCGGGTTGGTACCAAGTGCTTTGTGGCAAGTGATTCAAGTTGCTGCTGGCATGAGTTGGAAGCCCAGCATTTTATTTGCAGACATTTCGACTTTACCCGATTTGCACTCCTCTTCTGGGGGGAACCCGACGGAAGAATTGGAACATTGCGATCGATCGACAAATGCCGAGATTCCCCTCCCCAATTCCCAGTTTTCTACTCCTAACTTTCAAGCTTTGATTCAGTACATCCAAACTGCAGGATTTCGAGGGTCGATCGCTTCCTGCTGGACAGAAGTTTTGCAGCAGTTGCAATATCAAAGCGTTGACTTAGTTTTGCTGTGTTTGCGAGATGCCCCCTCAGAATCCCCCGCTATGTTGCAGGCGCTATCGAACCTGCGCCAAATGGCAGTAAAAGTGCCAATTTTAGTCTGGGATTATCGGTCTGCTGTAAATTCGGAATCCGAGGCGATCGACTTTCTACTGCAAGAAGTATCTGCCAAAATTTTGCCTTCTTCCTTATCGGCAGCACAATTATTAGACAAAATTCAACAGACTTTATTAACTCACTCAAATTCCTGAAAATGAAGAATTTACCAGGTTTGTAGTGAGGAATTCACTCCTCTCTAAACCTGTAAAGACAAACTATTATTTCTGAGTGAGAACAGAGTTGGGGAATTCTTTAACGGAAAACCGCCAAGCGTTATTTATTAACTCATTCAAGTTTCTAATAACTCATAATTTTGCCTATTTGTAGTGAGGTTCTCAGTCGTCTATAAAACAGTGAAGAAAAACGGCTACCCTGAGTGTAAACATAATTTGAGAAATATTTAAATGAAAACCCCGAAGTGTTGCGAGTCAAGAAGCAATATCAAAACTCAAAAATATGAGTTATTATAGGCGATCGAGAAACCCTTATATTTTTTTCTGGGGCTGTACAGTGCCTAATCGCATTCCTTTAATATCTCTGCTACTTGCACTCGGTTTGGGGGCAATGCCCGAGCCTGCTGTCGCACAGGCACTCCTGCCTTACACCCTGCAAATCGACTCGGCCCAACTCGAACAAACAGCCTTGAGCCTTGCAGAAGAAGCCGTCCAGCTAGCCAGACTCCAGCAGTACCAACTAGCCGTACCCAGAGCCGAACTCGCCACACAGTTAGCCCCCAAGAATGCTCAAACTTGGACTTTGTTAGGCAGCTTGTACCTTCAAGTCGAGCAGTTTGACAAAGGTATTGAAGCTTTGGGGCAAGCTCAATCTCTGTCGCCAGAAAATCCCTCAATTAAATTTGTCTTGGGAGAAGCTCACTTTCGCAAAGCGAACTACGAGAAAGCAGCCGAATATTTGCAAGCAGGGTTAAAGTTAAAACCCGACACTCCAGGTGCATTATTTGATTTAGGCAATGCTTTTTATAAGCTGAAGCGGTTCGATCAGGCGATCGCCCAATACGAAAAAGCCTTTGCTTTAGAAAAAAACCTGTGGCCTGCTATTAACAATATCGGATTAGTGAAATACGAAATGGGAGATGTTGATAGCGCCATAAAACGCTGGGAACAGGCGATCGCGATCGACGACAAAGCAGCAGAAGCAATGCTAGCTCTAGCAGTAGCACTCTACGGCAAAGGCGACCAAGCAAAAGGCTTAGCGATGGGAGAAGCAGCTCTGAAACTCGACAAACGCTATGCTACCGTAGAATATCTCAAAGAAAACCTCTGGGGCGATCGTTTAATCGCAGATACCCAAAAGTTGCTAGCCACTCCTGAAATGAAAGCAGCACTGGCTAAAATTCAAGACGCCCCACCCCCTACCCAAATGTCGCCTTAATTGTAGTTAAGTTGGTAGTGAGGACTGAAGTCCTCAAAGCCTTTTTTAACTGATAACCAACTATCTTATTCAGGACTAAGACCAAAAAATAGTTGAATGCGCTATGGGTAGGGGTAAGGTGCGCGCACAGCGCACCCTACAGATAGAGTTTGTGCGTAAGTTCTATTATTGCCACGAAGCAGTCGCTGTCTTCAATTCTCCAATCTAAAATCTAAAATCTAAAATCTAAAATCGCATGACCCCTCTAAGCTGGACAGAATTAGAAGCCCTCACAGACTTTCAAATCGATCGCGTCAACGGGCCAACGAACGCCCAAGCCCGGTTGCGCCTGTTTGGTAAAACCGAATCGGATGTGCGAGTCATCCTCTACCGCGATAACCATGCTTGGTGTCCCTACTGCCAAAAAATCTGGCTGTGGCTGGAAGAAAAACAAATCCCCTACCGCATTGAGAAAGTTACTATGTTCTGCTATGGGGAAAAAGAAAGCTGGTACAAGCGCAAAGTGCCATCGGGAATGCTACCGGCGATCGAACTAGACGGCCGCATCATCACCGAAAGCGATGATATCTTAATCGCCCTCGAACGAGTCTATGGCCCCTTGGGTTTGGGCATGGAAAACCCCGCAGTAATACCCATGCGGCGGTTAGAGCGACTGCTGTTTAGAGCCTGGTGCTCTTGGCTGTGCTACCCAGCAAGTTCAGCCAAAGTAGAACAGCACAACCGCAACCAATTTATCAGCGTCGTCACCCAGGTAGAAAAGGCTCTCGGCAGCACCCCCGGGCCTTATTTCCTCGATGAATTTGGCACTGCGGATGTGATCTTTACGCCCTACGTCGAACGCATGAATGCCAGTCTTTACTACTACAAAGGCTACTCGATGCGGGAAGAAAACCCGCGCTTTGCGGACTGGTTTGCGGCGATGGAAACCCGCCCTACCTATCGCGGCACTCAAAGCGATTTTCACACCCACGTCCACGATTTACCACCTCAAATGGGCGGGTGTTATGAAAACGGCGAACCTCAGATGCTTCTCAATAAAGCCCGCGTGGATAATGGGCCTTGGGCTGGACTGCCGGATGTGATGTATCCAGAACCGGAAACCTGCCGCGCTGAAGCACTTCACCGCGTCATTAAGCACCAGCGCAACATCGTTCGAGTCAATCCTGCTGATGACAAGTTATTCGATGAGGCTTTGCGTTGTGCTTTAACTTTGATGATGACTGGCGAAGTTTGTACGCCGCCTGCTGGTTCTGATGCGGCTTTGCGGTATTTGCGCGATCGGGTGAATGTGCCGCGCGATATGTCGATCTACGCGGCCAAGCGATTGAGGGAAGCGTTGGAGGAAACGGCGACTTTGGTGGGTGATGGCCAAGGTTCTCCGATTCTGCTGAAGCATCGGCGAGATCAAGATCCGGCTAATTTTGTGTAGGGGGCGATCGGAATCAGACGGAATGGGCGTTGCTGCTGCTCTACTTCATCAGCTTGCTATCTGCTCGATCGATGAAACTAAAGGTTGATGTGATTTTTAATCCGGTTCTGTTTGAAGAGGAGGATACTGGGCTGGTGGAGTTGGCGATCGCTCTTGAAGATGAGGTTGTCTATATTTTTAATCCTCGTCAACAGAGATGGAATACTCACTTTGTTTGGAATGGTGTGGAAGCGATCGGGTTAAGGGCGATCGGCCGAGCAACGGTACAAGCCCTTGATTTGAAAAAGATTTTTTAATCATTTATTAATCTGTGCCAGTTTATATTTAGCTGTTGCTGCTGAATCAATCTGATCGGTAATTTCAGCCAAATAATATAGCTTATCGCAAATCTCACTTATAGACATTTGATGTTCTGAATTCAAAGTAAATTTTCCCGCAAAATATTGAATAAATTTTTCATCTACAAAGCCGTTTCTATGAGAATACAAATGCCTTATTTGAAGTATCTTCTCTATTTCATTTTGTTTTAATTCATTAAGAACACCCAAATCGCTTATTTGTTTATTTTCTTTGATAAAACCTTTTACACTACCTTTTTGCAACTTACCAAGTTTTTCTTTGGCACAATATTTGACAAATTCTTCCATGTCTGAACAATTTAAAACCTCTTCAAGAGTAACTTGCTGTTTAGATTTTAGTGTTGCCGGATTTGCAAGAAAAATCTCATACAACAAGTCCGACAAATATGTTTCAAAGTTATCCACAAAGGAGGAAAACAATATTCTTGTAAGTATTTTCCCTTCTTGATTGATTGTAGGCGTATTTGCATCTATTGGATAAAGCATCAGAGCAAGATCATCTATTATCTTTAAAATACTTTGATAGTGTTCAATCAACTTGCTCTTGGCATTTGTTGCCTTTTTTTTATATTCTTCAAGCTGCTGATTTATACTTGTAATTTTTAAATATCCGTTGAATTTTAATTGAGGTTCACTAGGATTTAAAAGTAGAACTTGAGCGCCAACTCTTTTATAAATTTTATCTTCTACAGCAACTAAACAATCAGATTTTTCAATTTTTATTGCATAAAGTTTTTTGCCATTATATACAACGTATTGGTAATATACCTGCGGTTGGTGTGAAAGAATATCTAATGCTTTATGAATAATTGTGTTGGCATGAAATTCTTCACTTAAACCGTTGATTTCGATATTTCCTTTCCGAGCCTCTGACACACCCAAAATGATGTATCCACCCTCAGCATTAGCAAATGAACTGATTAGTTTAGCAATGTTATTGGATGGTGGCAAAACCGCTTTATATTCAAGCGTAGAGCTTTCGGCCTGTCCAATTATTTGGGCTACTTCATTTGTAATATCCATGTTTAAACTCGAATCCTATTAATACCTGTCGTTTTAATAATGTTGCCTAGAGTTAAATGCCTTGGTTCATCAACCCCATTATCAATCCATAATTCTGCATTAGGATTATCTACAGTAGCTTTTTTAGAGGTATAGTAAATAATCACTGCTCGATTGTCCGACTGTCTTACAACAACTTCTACGAAGACGCGATCGCCACTACCCAAGATTTTAGCCAAACTTTTCTGGATGCCCTCACAGGCTTTGACGCTACAATCTGCCTCATCACCGATTCATCCTATCCCATCATTCCCACTTTCTCACCTCAAGACCCCCACCTGATCCAATCTATACTTACCTGGCTGCAACGCACCCTATGAGAAAACTAGCCGATAAAAGTTAGTCTTCAGATTTTATATTACTCCCAGTATTTTTCCCAATCATCCTTAAAAGCTTGCTGCAATCTCTGCATATACGCATCAGTCTTAATCTTCACCATCCACAGATTATTAGCATTGCGGCCTCCCTTGCACACAACACCTTCATCCACACCGTATTTCCCCTTGCGAAGATCCTCCATAAACTTGCCCGTCAGTTTGCCGCGATAAATCACTCGCGCAATATTTAATTTACCAAAATCATGAATAAACCGATCGGGAACAACCATACCGCCCTCGGTTTCCACATCAAAAAGCACCAGTTGTTTGCGATCGTCCTTTTTGTGCCTTCCCGCAAACGAGTTAGCACCAAAAAACTCTGTAAACACAGTAATTTCAGGGCAGTGATAGTGTTCGTTCTCTCGAAATATAGACTCTAAGGGACTAGCAAAGTCTCTTTTAAATATTTCCGGTGCTTCTTCTAAACCTGGATGTGCAGTATTAAATTCTGCAATTCCCATCTCATCCAAATCAAATCTACTGCGGCGCGTACCAAAAGCATACCAACCAAGTTCAACTTCCCAAACCCAATGCAAATTAGTGCCATCGTACTTCTCAAAAGCTACACATTGTTCGTTAGGGCAATTTTTACTATCGGGAATTTTGGGATAGGCAAGAAGCATGAGTCGTGCGATCGCTCCGCAACAAAAGAGACTATTCTCAGTTTATGCCATAACCGACGAAAGCATTTGCCATAAAACGATCGCGGTTTTTCCCGTACCGAACTCCTGGAGTATTGCTATCTATATCTTTGAAGGCGTAAAAAGTTAACTGATATCTTGCACCATTGTCAAGAACGGGCAAGATGCCCGTTCCACAAAGAATGAGTTTTCTTGTGGAACAGGCATCTTGCCTGTTCCTAAACAAGTAATTGAGAAGGGTGCAAGATGTGAGTTAAGCGGAAAAACTTAAGTTTTTACTTGCTGATATTCAAGTAGCCTCGACGAACACACCGCTGCGAGCAAACTCCTCTTCTTCAGGAGTGAAGACAGGAGCTTCATCCACAAGCTCAGGGTCAAAGTAGTATGTCTCTTGTAAGAATTGTCCCGTGACGATCGCCTCGTCCAACTCCTTGATGTAATCTTGGGCAACTAAGCATACCTCCTTGATGCCTTCCTCATCCCTCTTATCCAACAGCTTTTGCAATATAGCTCTCACCCCTGTCAGTCGTGCTGCGGGCTTGAGTATAGTGTAGAGGCGGTACATCCGATCGGTGGCAATGCTGATTTGTTTGAGGGCTTTGGCTCGTGCTAGCTCAGACTCAATGCTGGGCCAATAACGGGTGGTGTAGAATGCTTCCTCATCCTTTTGATACCACTCTTCCGATCGCGCAATTGATGAGGAGACAGTATTGTGCAACTTCCAGAAGAATAAGCGCAGGGAATCGCCATCTACTACGGTGGACAGCTTGGCCTCCATTGATACCTCAAAGCTATTGAGACGCGGGTCGCGCCCAAGCACCAGGTACTCCAGAGGGTACATTTCCACCTCTTTATTCTGCACGACGTAGGCGTTGAGGTGGTGGCGGCAGTAGGGGCAGGGATACATAGTGGCAAACAGGTTGAAGAATTCCTTGAAAATTGCCACCAGAGTTTTTTGCTGTTCGGGGGTCTTGGTAGAGACGATTTCAGCCGTAGTGTGGAAGAAACGCCACACCGCAGGGCCAATATAGTAAGGGAAGCTGACCCGCATTTGTGAATTCTTTACTTCAGTGCGATCGATATAAACATCGATAAACGCCACATATTGCGAGAGTTCGCCAGACTCGCGCCCACACTCTAAGCTTTCGCGCCGTTTCTGTATCCCATTGAGGTAGTGGTGCGTCAAGCGCCATGCCTGTTGAAGCATCAGTTGCTGTTTTGGAGCGCATTTGGCAAAGTTTTCTGCAACATCCGCCCCATAGCGCCCAAATTCCCCTGACGTTTTAGTCGCTTCGTACCACTCGTTTAAAGCTGCTTCATCAGGCACCGTGTTGAAGGGGATGTCTGCTGCGGTAATGACGCTGAAGGCAGCCAGCAACTTCGGCATAAAGTCTTCATACCAATATGCTACTGGCATCATCGCACCATCTATTTCCTCTAATGCCTCCGAGACGATGACGCGGTTCCACTTCTTCAGGTACTCCTTGGGATCTCCCTCGGATTTGGGTGGTGGCGCCATGTTCTCACTCAGCTCCAGGTTTCGCAGTCGGTTGAGTTCGTTGATTGCAAGCACACCCTCCGCGATGTCACGCAAGTTGAGACTATCCTTTTTGATCGTCATTGCCAACTCGACTGCCGCCCCAAACTTCTCCTTGGCCGTGGCCGACTTACCCCGCGCCTCCAACATGGCTTTTTCTTCTGCCAACATTTCAGGAGTTTTTTCTATGGTTTTCCAGTTCTTGATGCGATGCTCTAGTCGCGCATATTCATCTTCGAGCGATTTAACTACAGCATCCAGTAGAGGGTTGCACGCCGATTCTACTACACCTAATCCTTTATAAAGCGCGATCGCACTCCTGACAAATCGCACAAAATCAACGATTCTGTATGGCAAGTTTCTCACGCAAAGGTGAGTCTCGTGGTTGGCGGAAAAACTCTCGCGGAAGCTGCGGTAGGCTGCTCCCTGGATCAGACGAAACAAACCAATCTGCATCTCCAAGCGGGACGTACCGCGCTTCTTATCAGCTTGTGGGTGTTGGGCGAGTAGTTCTTTTAGCCGCGCTATTTCTCGATTGCAATCGGTGGGTGCTTCTTGTAGCTCTTGTAGATGAGGTTCAATAGTGGCAGAAGCTGGCTCGTTGACAGCAGTGGCTATACTTTCGATCGCAGCCACTGTACTATCTGAAATCTCGGTTGTCTGTGTACTGACAACGGGAATCGGCGAGTCTTGATCTCCTGTTGTGATATCTGACTCATCGGGTACGAGTGTGCAGAATTCCTCAAAGTCAATTAAGGCATTGCCGTCATGATCTGCCTCTTTGATAATCTCATCGAGCTCTGGCTCTGTCAGCCCAAACGGGCTCATCATATCCTGCATCTCGTTTTTAGTGATTTGACCGCTACCATCCTCATCAAATACACTAAATGACATTTTGAGACGACTGGGGCGATCGCCTTGTTCGGACACCATCAGCATTTTGAATTCCTCAAAATCGATACTGCCAGACTTGTCTACGTCCACTTCTTCGATCATTTCGCGCAGCTCGGTTTCGTTAGGACTCTGGCCTAGCGATCGCATCACTTGACCGAGTTCTTCTGATGAAATAGCACCGCTCCCGTCCGCGTCAAATACTTGGAACGCTTCCCATAACTTTGCCTCCTCTTCTTCAGTCATGGCTTTTTTTTCAATCTCCACAGATGTCATACTAAATTTTCCCTGATATTTTTTTTTTATGTCTATTAATTATGGCTAATATAAGTAGGTAAGCGCAAAAAAACAATTATATTTTGTAAGGTCTTGCCGGGGCTGGTTTAGCCTAGTATCTATACTAAGAGAGATGTTATTAGTGCAAAAGCTGGTCTACCCTGTAAGGTTTATTTAAACCAACTTACTTTAATTGCTAATAACTTACGCAACTGTTACAACCGATACTATAACTCTGCATACTTGCCAGATCGCAATGCTTGGGCGTTTTAGTTGGTGAATTAAATAGTTAGAAAGCCATCCGTATTTAAGTCAATCAATAGTTTTTATTGTTGACCTGGGGCAGTTGACTATGAGTGGATAAACTGAAAAGTGCGCTGCTATATCGAAAATACATATGGTTGCCACTTGACTCGACTTTGTAATTCCGATGAAGCGCGACTTTGAGGTGAAGTGGTTATAGTCCGATCGAATTGACTGAAGGGCGAGATCCTTCTGCATCAGGATTTGAGTTAAAAATAGACGCAATATTCGGTCATAGTTGAGTGAAGTTAAATCATCTATGATAGCAATCCTATTTCATTTGTGAACAATTTTTATGCCCAGCAGCCCGATCGAGTCGAGGAGGGGGTTTTAACGATTTCCCCCCTTCCCCTTCTAGTTAAAAATCTCTCAGTTGAGCAGTTTGAACCGGAACTTCTTTAATCTGGGCACCGCGGCGCACCTTCAGTTGCAGAATTTGACCGATTTTGCTGTTTTCCACCAAATTTTGCAACTGTTCGGGTTCAGTCACTGCCTCACCGTCAATTTGAACGATGACATCCCCCTTGCGAACCCCTGCTGCCTCAGCAGGCGTATTTGGCACAACTCGCATCACTAACACCCCTTGAACTTCCGGCACAATCAAAGGAGCATTGGGGTCCGAATTATTCTCTCTGGCCATTTCAGGAGTCAAAGCAATCATCTGAATCCCCAAAAACGGATGGCTGACTTGTTCTCCCTTGGCTAACTGCGCGTAGATGGCCTTGGCTTTGTCGATCGGAATCGCAAAGCCTATACCCATTGCATCGGCTCGAATCGCCGTGTTGATGCCAATCACTTCTCCTCTGCTGTTTAACAGCGGGCCGCCGGAATTGCCGGGATTGATGGCGGCGTCGGTTTGAATGAAATCGAGCCGCTTGTCGGGAATGCCGACGGCTGCACTGGAGCGTTTGAGGGTGCTGATAATGCCCAAGGTGACGGTGTTGTCAAATCCCAGGGGGTTGCCCACAGCGATCGCCCAATCTCCCACTTTCACCGCGTCGGAATCTCCCAAGGTGGCCGTCGGCAGGTTTAATTGCTTGGTATTAATTTTGACAACAGCCAAATCTGTTACTTCGTCAGTACCTTGGACTTCTCCTGGAAATGTCCTGCCGTCGTTTAAGGTGACAGTCACTCGATCGGCTTTGTCAACTACGTGAGCGTTGGTTAAAACAATCCCGCTTTTGTCAATGATGAAGCCGGAACCTTGACCGCGTAACCGTTCTTGTCTGGGCGTCAGGCTGCGTAAATCTTCTCCCAAAAATCTGCGGAAGAATGGGTCTTCCATTAAAGGATCGATGTTGCGGCTGACAGTGCGCTCGGTATCAATGCGGACAACTGCCGGCCCGACTCGATCGACTGCCGCCGTTACAAAACTGGCCGTATCCGCCGGGAGTTCCCCGCCCCGCAGCGCTAACTGTTGCGGATTCGGGGGGGTGGCGGGGGAACTCTGGAACTCTAAGTTGGGCGGATTTGTGCCATCAGCGGCGGCAGCGGGTGCAGCATTGATACCCAGCGCACTCAGGGCGATCGTCATTCCTAAAATTAGGGCGAACCAACGAGCACCGATTCGAGGTGTGGGGCGAAAAAACTTAAATAGTCGCATAGCGTCAATCTTTGTTAGTCTGGGTTAGTCTGGTAAACGTGTGCGATCGTGCGGACTCAATAATCTGCCGCTATGAAGATCCTAAATATATTTTGACAGTTACAATACATGAGTCAGGAGCCCGCACCAACTCAACATATTCAGAATTCTAACTTTTAAAAATTCCCTCGTAACCCCAATGATTCTATCTGATACTTCTACTGACAAATCCTTGCCCTCAACTTCCCACCACCATCACGACGATAAATCAGTCCACCCTCACCATCACGATGAAGAATCGATGCGGCGGCTGGTAAATCGCTTGTCTCGGATTGAAGGGCACGTCCGCGGCATTAAAACAATGGTCCAAGAAAACCGTCCCTGTCCCGAAGTTCTCGTGCAAGTTGCTGCGGTTCGAGGCGCCCTCGATCGCGTAGCGAGAATCATTCTTGATGAACATTTAACTGAGTGTATTGGCAGAGCCGCTAAAGAAGGCAATATCGATACGGAAATCGAAGAGTTGAAAGCGGCTTTGGATCGGTTTTTGCCTTAGCCGCTGCCAATTTTTACCGAAAATTTGGGTTGAAAGCCCCGCACTAAAAACGCGACATATGCCAAGGTTGCCCGAAGCGTGCAGGTAACACCCAAAAAAAGGGGAGGCGTGAGCGTTTCAATGCGATGAGTTATGGTCATTGGTAGAAAACAAAGACAACAAGCAGTGGGTTTTGTTGGCGCTTGATGCAGACAAAGAGCGAGATTGTTGGCATTTACATTGGCGCACGGGATGAAGCTGCAGCCCGCAAATTGTGGGAATCTTTGCCTCCGGTCTATCGCCAATTTCTGGGCAGCGTATGGAGCCGTTCTACGCCCGCTGTCCGACAGCAAAACCAGCTACCGAAGAGCGATTCAACAATACATTGAAGCAACGGGTGTCTCGGCTAGTCCGAAAAACCTTGTCCTTTTTAAAATCGTTGGAGAATCACATTGGTGCCATCTGGTATTTCATTCATCACTATAAGGCATCATTACTTGTGTAGCACTACCAATACTTGGTGAAGGGTTTTAAGTGTTTAGAAAGCTACGAGTTATAACTGGCATAACGAGCTGTTCCTTTTCCAAAGGACATTAATTAAGTTTTAAGCCTAATGTTGTTGGGAATATTTTATCGACTATCTTCTATCAAAGTGTAACCTGTGCTCAACTTACTTCTTCAAGTATGGGGAGGATTATTTTATCTTCTCAACAAAGTTTTTTTCTCAAGGGCGGAACGCAGTAAAAACAGTCAAGGCAAGCAAAAATCGCGTTTTTGGGCCTGGGCATTCTATCTCATTGGTGTACCAGCATGGGTCATAGTCCTGGTATCGGGACGCAACTGGATAGCCGCAGCTATCGAAACTGGGGGCGCTCCGGCTATGCTGGTTGGGCTGATTAACGCGCGGAGGGGTCAAGGGCACGCACCCCTATGGCTTGACCATTTTGCCAAACTAGCCTTAGCAATCGGTCTGGGATTGAGCTTGTATGACTTCGGAGGCCTCACCAGTCTCAGTCAGGTGCTGGAACTAGGAATGGCTTCTGGATTCCTAATGGGAACTTATCTGCTTTCCAAAGACAAGCCTCATGGATATTTCTGGCTGATGCTAGGGAATATTACTTGCGCCGGTCTTATGGGTATTCAGGGTCATTGGCTGCTTCTAGCCGAACAAACAATCTCCCTTGGATTCGTGTTTGACGCTTATTGGGTACAGCGGAGAAGACTTAAAGTCAGGTCAAATAATTGACCTACCTTTGAGGGCTTTTAATAACAGTAAGATTTGCCTCTGCTTGAGTTTCTTTATCTCCCACAAAAAGTTTGCTAAAAAATGATGCAATAGTTGTGCATTTTTTTACCTAACAGATGAGAGCGATCGCAAACAATGATTTGTGCTTGATGTCTAAAATCATTTCCAAATATTTTTTTAACGAAGAAACTGCTGAACCGGTTGGAGCAGCAAAACAGTACCTCTGGGCAAGAGGAATGCGCCTCGAAAGAGGGAAAGCATGGGGAGAAGACCCCCTCTACTCGTGACGATGCGCCGTGAGATAACAAGTGGACTTCGATGAACCATGAATTAGAATCTCCACGCATCGACGGCTTGAGAGTATTTCAAATCCATATAAACAAAACCTGCAAATTAGACAAAACTTGCAAGTTATGATTTCTGGGCCCTTTTTTAAGCATCTTTCACAAACAGGGAAAAAGCGTCAAATCTTCTCGCCCTCACCCCAATCGCCGCAACATCTAATTTACAGCAGATTGCAGGTTTATGAAGTACACCAGCCGCTCGATCAATCCCCGTAGAGACACGGGGCACGGCCGTGTCTAAAGCTGCTTCATAAACCAGGGATACGCTGTATAGCAATCCTTGCAGGAGTCGTAAATTTTTGACCCCACCCCAACCCTCCCCTTATCAAGGGGAGGGAGTAAGAAATTCACAAATGATTTAGGCTGGCTGTATATGCTTCGCAATTTATGATAGCGAGTTTTGTTAAAAAAGAATTAATCAGGTTTTTCGTGACGAAGGAACTCCTCAAAATCTTCAAAGGCTGACTGCAAACAATTAGATGACCAGTGATTAATCCGACATGGTATGAAATGTCTAGACTTTCGTCAGCTTGGCTTTTAGGTGGTATCTGACTGTTGCGTAAACCGCTTTATAGGAAGCTTCAATGCTGTATTCCTGCTGCAACCACTCTTGAATCTCTCCATAGCTTTTAAAGCCTTCCTGGGGGTTGCTGAGGCGCATTGCCAAACTAGCGCGAGCCAGAGGAGGAATGGCGGGCTTACGGCCGCCGCTGTGCTTTGTTTCGAGGAGTCCTTCGAGTCCGTCAGAGCGGTACTTTCTCAGCCACCGCTGCACTGTAATTCGATTGACCCCGATCGTCATTGCCAATTCTTTAACTGTCTTAACGTGACAAATTTTGAACAGGTAAAGTGCTTGAATTTTTTGAAAGCCGCTTGCTGTTTTTTGTTCAGTTAACAGGTTTTTTAGTTCTTCAGTTGTCTCTGTGATGCTAAGTTTACATACTCCAGCCATATCAATTACCTCACAATTCGCGTTCTACAGTACCTTTGTTTGACAATGGAGCAAAAGCTGCTCCTATCCTAAATGCTGACCTTTTGTTTGCCCTGAAGCTATACAAAAGCGTTCGTTCTCATTAAACTTTTTCCTTCCTGGAGGCACTCAGACGCTCAGAAACCGGATTATTTTAACCTGGAGCAAGGTTGCAACGATTTTTTTTAGTAAAAACCCGGTTTCTGGGTCAGCTTTGTATTTGATGGACAAGCGTCATTGCTAATACTGATAGCCGTTAACCGATCGACTGTAAGATTAGCGGCCATAGGTGACTCTTAAGGAATACCATTTATTCTCTTATTGTTAAACATCTATCATGGTTTTCCTGGTATTTATTGGTATTTTTTGCGAACGTACGGGCGATTTTTAGTCATTAGGTGCTAGCAAACAGGCGAATGTACACCAGCGATCGCATTTTTATACAGACATTCCCCTAGTCCCCGAAGTGCATTTTTGGCTTTCGCTGTGCGAAAAATCCTTAGATATCAGCACTCTCATCGGTCAGAGCGGGTAGCGCCGAGTGACGTTGCCACCGACTTTCTTGCCGCGGGCAAGTATCTGTGAAACTACTGACTTTATTGCCAATTGAGTAAAACACGGCGAGGGTGGCATTGTCAATTTTTCAGCATTACAGTATAAGTATCGGCTATTTTTGCCCGCCTGCTGTGATCGAAAGGGGGGTTTCTATGTGATCCTACTAACATGGCTGTGTGACCAAGATCACAGTTTTACTCAGTAAGCTCAACTAGCCACAAAAAGTTATGGGTTCGATCGGAGTTTCCACGTAGAATCTTTGGGATTTAGTTACCAAGTGCGAGCAAACTTGTTGTTAAAATTTTTAAATATTAATTTTTAACCAAAGGGAAAAGAGAATGCAGCTTTGTCCTTCACCCTCACCAAACCATCTAATTTATACTCAAACCTTGCAGATTGAGGGAAGTTTCAGGCTGGGTGTGAATATTTCAGAATCTAAAATAGCAGAACATCCGGTGCAACGAGCTTGCTGACAGTATTCTTCATTTAAAAGGTGTAGAGAAGCCACAATGAACGTTGACGAACTGCTCAAGCTATACGCAATAGGAGAAAGAAATTTTAGCGGGGTCTACCTGCACGAGGTCTACCTCTACGAAGCAGAATTGATTGGAGCCAATCTGTATGAAGCCGACCTGATTGGAGCCAATCTCAGCAAAGCGAAACTCAACAGAGTCAACTTTGGCAAAGCCAATTTGTGCAAAATTAATTTGAGGAGAGCAGACTTAGGTGGAGCTGACCTCACAGAAGCACTTTTAGTTGAAGCTAACCTGAATCGAGCTGAGTTGATGGGAGCGAACCTCAGCAAAGCAGACTTGAGCGGAGCGAACCTCATCCAAGCAACTTTAATTGGAGCCAACATATCTCGGGCCACACTCAGCCGTGCAGACTTGCACGGAGTAAATCTTTACGGGGTAAACTTGCGTAGGGCGGTGCTGACAGAATGCGATTTAATTGGCGCAAACTTGAGCAAAGTAGACCTTAGCGGAGCCGACTTAATGGGGGCGAGTCTAATTAGGGCAGACTTGACTGAAGCGATTTTAAGTGCGTCAGACTTAAGCGGAGCAAACCTGTTGGGAGCAAACCTTACAAAAGTTAACCTGAGCGGAGTATATCTTAAGGGTACAACGATGCCCGACGGCACGATTCACGACTAATTTATTTGTTAATTTTTATGGTTGCCGAGAACAGCGGCTAAAGGGTAATGAGTAATTCATTACCCTAATTTATTGGCAGCGAAATCTTTATTTGACACTAAGGTAAGGCCGAGAACTTCAATGTAGGGTGCTGATGGCGCGCAGAACTCCTACATACGGCGAGTCAAAAGATTTGTTGGGTGAACTTGTGTTATGGTGATTTTCAATTGCTTGGATAAAAGCTATTTTAGATTTAATATTTTGGATTTTGGACGGTCAAAATGAAACTCAGAATCCTCGCTGCGGCAACGCTGCTGAGCGCGATCGCCCCGATCGCTCCTGCACCCGCCGAGAACATCCAACACACGCAACAATTACTAGCCACCCGACAGTGCCCCAACTGCGACCTCAGCAGTGCAGGCTTGGTTTTAGCCAATTTAACAGGAGCCAATCTCAAAGGTGCTGACTTGAGGTTGGCTAACCTCAGTCGAGCCAACCTCACCGGGGCTGACCTCAGCGGTGCGAACCTCAGCGGCACTAGCCTGTTTGGCGTCAACCTGACAGGGGCGAACCTCACCGGTGCCAACCTCAGCGGTGCTGACTTGAGAAGTGCCTATCTCACGGACGCCAATTTGCTCAGCGCCAATTTAACTAACGCGCAACTGCTCGGAGTTAGAGGAATGCCAACCAATATCGGCACCGCTGAAGACTTCTACCGGTTGGGAGTGCTGGAAGCTCAAGCAGGAAACTACAGAAACGCCATTGATTATTACAATCAAGCGCTGAATCTGAAATCGGATTTAGCAGCCGTTTATTTTGCGCGCAGTATGTCTCGCGCTGACTTGGGAGACTTCGCCGGCGCGACTCAAGACGCCGATCGAGCAAACCAACTCTTTGCAGCTCAAGGAAATCCCCAAGGTCAGGATTTGTCAAAGCAGTTAGCCGAAGCCATTGTTGCACGTCAAAAGCCTACGGAACCCCGCACGGGCGGCGGTGGCAACTTTATGAGTCTTCTGGGCTCGATCGGTTCTGTGCTGGTGAAGCTAATCTTGCCTTAAAGACTTGTGAACGACCTCGGCCTGCTCCAACGACTTTTCATGCTGCGCCAACCCAAAGGATGCAGACCGTTTCATACACCCATCTGGCTTTACTAAACCTCTAAAGTATCTAAGGCAGATATACTTAGCCTAGTCTCAATATATGTGTCTAGGCTAGTTTCACTATTTAAGGACAGAATATGAATAGATTTGAAAATATATCAGTAAGGGGTTTTCGGCGTCTTCAAAATATTGAGCTTGAGATGAGAAATCTTATCGTCATGATTGGTGCAAACGGAGCAGGAAAAACTTCTTTTTTAGATGTTCTTTCAATACTAGCCGCTTCAGCAAGTGGAAATTTACAGAATTTATTGCAACTTAAAGGCGGCTTGAATGAAATTTTGACAAGAGGTAAATTACAAGAACTTGAAATTGAAATTTCAATGCAAGTGCCAAAGGAACAACCTTTGAAGTACAGCTTAACATTGTCACCTAAAGGTTTATCTTATGAAGTTAGAGACGAATCTTTAACACAGCAGAGAAATCCCCACAGAGCTGAACCATTCAAGTATATTGAATCACAAGGTTTGGATATTAAATATTCTCAAGAAGAAAGCAGAGGATTTGTGAGACCGAGTTGGGATCACAATCCTCTTGAAACATCCCTTTCTCAAGTTCCTAAAATGTATCGCGAACCAGAGAACCTGAGAAAGAGCCTTGCTTCTTGCACATATTATGGAGCACTGGATGTTTCAGAGAAAAGTCCAATTCGTCTACCTCAAGCAATGCGCCCTGCAAAGTTGCCTGGAGCAAGCGGTGAAAACCTGGTTTCCTGTCTTTATGACCTTCGGGAAACCGATCGAGACAGTTTTGAAATGGTTGAAAATATCATTTCTGCTGCCTTTCCAGATTTCGAGCGATTAAACTTTCCTCCGGTTGCCGCAGGAACTATGTCTATGACGTGGACAGATAGGAATTTTCCTCAGCCTTTCTATGTCCATGAGCTATCAGAAGGAACGCTGCGCTTCCTCTGGTTAGTTGCGCTCCTGCAAAGTCAAACTTTAACAACTATTACGTTGCTAGATGAACCAGAAGTTAGCCTACACCCGGAACTATTAAGACACTTAGTTTATCTAATGAGAGAAGCTTCAAAACACACTCAACTGATAGTTGCAACACACTCAGATCGACTCATCAGATTTCTTGATCCAAGCGAGGTTTTGGTCTGCGATTTGGAAGAAGGGGAGGCAAAAATGAGGTGGGGTGACACTTTTAACCTGGATAAATGGTTAGAAGATTACAGTCTTGACCAGGTTTGGGAAATGAATGTGATGGGTGGCCGTCCATGAGAATTGCTATTTTGGTTGAAGGTGCTACTGAAATGGCATTTAGAAAGAAGCTTCATGAGTTTCTGCAAAGTCGTTTAGAGCAAAAAATGCCCAGACTAGACTTTAAACCACAACATGGTGGAATTCCCAAGGAAGGGAAACTCAAGAAAATAGTTGAAACTCTCCTCGATAATGATGGCTATGATGCTGTAATTGCACTTACAGACGTTTATACCGGAAAGCCGGACTTTAAAGATGCCAATGATGCTAAAGAGAAAATGAGGACATGGGTAGGTAAAAACCCAAAATTCTATCCTCACACAGCATCACATGATTTTGAAGCATGGCTTCTTCCCTACTGGACAACTATCCAGAAGCTAGCGAAACACAACCTTTCTGCTCCTAGCGGTTCGCCTGAAACAGTGAATCATCAAAAGCCACCTTACTATTGGATTAAGGAGATTTTTAGCTCTGGAAAACGCGGAAAAGACTATAACAAAGTGATTGATGGAATGGCTATTTTGAAAAACAACGATCTGATGATTGCGATTCAAGCTTGTCCAGAGCTAAAAGCTTTTGTGAATCGAATTATCTCTCTCTGCGATGAAGAGAAAATAATTTCTTGACGTAAAACGCGATCGTTGTTAATTTCCCGAATTCTCAAAGAAGTCGGGTATCTGGGTGTGTTGTTTTTTTAGGTTGTTCTACCTAATTCAGCGGAATCTCGATCCAGAACTCTGTACCATGACCGGGTACAGAAACACACTTAAGTACGCCTTGGTGTTTCTCAACTACAATTTGGTAACTGATAGACAGTCCTAAACCCGTGCCCCGACCTACGGGTTTAGTAGTAAAAAACGGATTAAATATGTGAGAGATTAACTCTTGGGGGATGCCGTGACCATTGTCGGCAATGCAAATTCCTACCGTTTTTTCATCGATTAATTCAGTGCGAATCCGAATGCAAGGAGATGGGAAATCAGGAATCAAACACTCGGTGGTGGCATTTATATCTCCTGACTCGATAGGCAGTATTTGGGAGCTTAAATGTGTCGCCCCTGCACTTGCCGCTTTAAAGGGAAGATTCATAACTCGCTCTTTTTTTCCCATTTCTAGGGCGTCAAGGGCATTACCGATCAGATTCATAAATACCTGATTGAGCGAGCTGGCATAGCATTCTACTAAGGGCAAATTGCCGTATTCTTTAATTATTTCTACGGTGTTGTGATCGGAATTGGCTTTGATCCGGTGCTGCAAAATCAACAGGGTACTGTCGATGCCCTCGTGAATGTCAACGGCTTTTTTCTCGGCTTGATCGCTCCTGGAAAAATTACGCAAAGATACAACTAACTGGCGGATGCGCTCAACTCCGACTGTCATGGAACCCAAAATTTTTGGCAAATCTTCGGCAAGAAATTCGATGTCGATTGCTTCGGAACACTCGCTAATTTCTGGGTTGGGATTGGGGTAGTGCTGGCGGTAGAGTTCCACCAAGCAGAGCAAATCTTTGGTGTATTCGCTGGCGTGGGACAGATTGCCGTAGATAAAGTTAACGGGGTTATTGATTTCGTGCGCGACTCCGGCCAGGAGTTGTCCGAGACTGGACATTTTTTCGGTTTGAATCAGTTGGGCTTGGGTATTGTGCAGTTCTGTGACTGTTTTAGCTAGCTGTTCGGCTTTTAATCGCTCGGCCGTTGCTGCATTGAGACTTTCTTGATAAAGTTCTGCTTGGTGAATGGCGATCGCAGCTTGAGCCGCTAAATGTTGCACTAATTCCTGTTCTGCTGTTTGCCAAACTCTCGGCCCCGAACACTCATGGGCAATCAACAACCCCCACAATTGGGAATCTTTGCCTCTCATGGGTACAATTAAACTTCCTCTCACCTGCAACTCTTCCAAAAATTCGCGGTGGCAGGGTGTTAAATCCTCAGTATAAATATCATTAATTGCTCGCACCCGTCCGGCTCGATAAAAGCAGTCTGAGCCTTCGGGAAAGCATTCTTGTGGAGATGTGATACCTAAAATTGACCGCCACTGGCCGCAAACAGCTTCGACAACTACCTCGCCCTGTTTGTCTGCTGCAAATTGGTAGATTACCGTGCGATCGGTATCCAACAAAACTCTGACTTCTCGCACAATAGTTTGCAGTATGATTTTTAAATCTAAGGTGCTGCGAATCTGGTCTCTAACTCGCGTCAATACTTTGGCAAAGTCCAAGGATTGTTGCAATTGGGCGGTGCGTTCTTGAACTTGGCGCTCCAAGTTGGCATTCAGGGTCTGTACTTCTTTATAAAGAACGTACTGCCCAATTGCCGAACAAAATTGGCGGCCTATAGCTAAAGCTTGCTCAATTTCCTCGTACTTCCACTCGGGCGACTGACCTTTTTTTATTTCTCGCCAGAGTTCAAAGGATTGTCTGGGAAGGGTTTGTGCAGCGTTGCTGTCAAAGCGCCCCGCCCACATTTTTTCGGTATCTATTGCATTGCGAAAAATGGTCAAACAGCCGACTAATTGTTGTTTGTAGTGGAGGGGAATTACCAGCAAACCCCGAATTTTAGTAGATTGGAAACCGGGAACTAAAACTCTAAATAGAGGTTCTTTGTATAAGTCGGTAATTATCAAAACTGGAAATTGAGAATTAGTAAAAATTGATAATTTGGGAATTTCTTCGGTATTTTTGAATCCTTTGGTTAGCCATTCATGCCAGAGGGGATGAGCTTCGATCGCCTTAACTTTTTCCCAGTTGGGAAGTGTCGGTTGTTCTCCTGTGGTGAACAGTTCAAAGGTAGTATCGCGGTGGGCCGGGGCAATTGCCAATTCTCCTTCAATCTTGGGAGCGGATAACTTTTCACCGTTGATTTTCGGCTGGTTGAGATAGAGTCTGCCACCGCTGCCGCCCAAAGCGGTGACGGTGGCTTCTAAACCCTGTTGCAGTTGAATGTTGACGTGACCGTACAACAGGGCTGCTATGCGGCTCACGGTAGCTTCGCGGGCGGCTTGAGAGCGGGTTTGCTGGAGGAGAAGCGCGTGGGCTATAGCGCTAGACAATTGATCTGATACGAGCTGAACTACTTGTAAATCTGCTGGTGAAATATTGAGGGGCGCAGAGTGGTGAGACACTAAAAGTCCCCACAGTTCGATGTGAATTTTTTGATTATTTCCTGGCTCGTATCGAGTCAGACACGTTGCCGCCTCGCAGATATCTGTTTTGCTGTTTGGCGACGCGATCCTGCGGTGCAAAATCGGCACGACTAAGGAAAATTGCACTCCCATTGCCATCAGGTAAGCGGTGTGGCAAGGATCGAGCGCTCGGTAGTGCATCTCCTCCTTTACTAAAGGTTGACCGGTGTCTGCTGCATCGAGGGGACTCAGGACGATCGTCCCTGAGTTAACATCTATTATTGTCCGCTGGCGCAAAGCGACATACATCTCCCTGGCGCTCGCGGGAATGTCGTCTGCTGGAAAGTGCAGTCCTTTCAAGGAAGGGAGACGGTTGTTATTAATTGACTCAGCAACAACTTCTCCACTTCCGTCGGCACTAAACCTGTAAATCATAATGCGATCAGTTTTCAAAAAAGACCGCACTTCTGCTACCGTACTGGTTAAAATATCTTCTAATTCTAGAGATTGGCGGATACGTTCAGTTATCCGCCGTATCAAAACTTCTCTGTCTAGTTTATAATGTAATTCTTCCGTATTTTCTGTGAGTTGCATAAATCTCCTTTTGTACTTATACAATAATAAGAAGTTTTGATGTGCTGTTGGAACATTCAAACTCAAATATATTACCTGGAATTTTTGACTAAACCGATCTGTACAATTAATCGGTCGCGCACTTGTCAGAGACGACCGTGTATCGCCTCGGGTGGGCTGGGCTAAGTAAAATCTGAGATCGCGCCAGTTTAATCCTTGCCTTCAACAGGCAGAGCGACTTAAGCAAATAATTATTATTATTTTAATGCTCTTATAAATTTCTCGCAATCTTAAACTCTCACTATGAGAATTATTCATTGTTAGGATAACTTGACATTTGTTGTATAACTTCATATAATGATAATTAACGAAAGAATTTGAGTTTCTATCAGCC
The DNA here is from genome assembly GCF_036701945.1 of Microcoleus sp. MON1_C1. Taxonomy (NCBI): domain Bacteria; kingdom Bacillati; phylum Cyanobacteriota; class Cyanophyceae; order Oscillatoriales; family Microcoleaceae; genus Microcoleus; species Microcoleus sp. MON1_C1. The sequence continues at coordinate 83,179 of NZ_JAUBRO010000031.1, forward strand.
CGCAAGGCGCTGACTAATTTCTTGGCGCACGCTCATCAGAATTTTACCCAAATGATTTTGACCGGTTCGGTCGCAGCCACAGCCCCAGTAGTAATCCGTTGGCGAATCTTCGACAATCACTCGATCGCCTGTGGCGAGTAGAATCGCTTGAATGTCTGTATGAGCGAGAAACTTAGTTAAAACTGCTTCGCGCATAATAGGAATTTTCACGGCTTCCCAATCAGCGCGAATCCGGTGGTTGGGATCGCGACCTAATTTAGCGGCTTCTTGAGGAGTTGCTACGGCTTGAATCGCCGCCACTAATCTTTCATCAGCGCTGACAAATTTCTGGGCTTGATAGTAATGTTCCACAGTCAACCAATGTTGACCCTGCAGGCTAATGTCGTGTAGTGAAAAATTAGAAAAGCAGCCGTAAGGCTCCTCTACTTTATAAAAATAAATTATCATTAGATTTGAGATTTTATATTTTACAGGATGTAGGTAGAATTTGACATCCACCCCGGCGTGAACGCACGGGGATTCCATCTATTCAAGCAAATCAAAAATTGATAATTGCTTAAATTCTGGTGGGTTAGCGCTTCTTTGGGTGCTGCTATCCTGGGATAGTCTTATGCTTCCTCCACGCCCGTTTAAAGTCTCCGAAAGCCCTCCGGCGACTAAGATGTTAGTTGCAGCGTTAATATCCCTATCGTGAGACGTGCCACAGTTTAGGCAAATCCATTCTCGAATTGAGAGATCTAACTTCCCGATTTTAAACCCACAACAAGAGCAGGTTTTAGAAGTCGGCTCCCATCTATCAATGACTCGAAAATCTCTGCCATATTTTTCTGATTTAGCTTCTAGGAAAGTTCTCAATGTTCTCCAGCCTAAATCAGAAATTGCACGAGATAATTTGCGATTCTCGATCATTCCTGACACATTTAAATCTTCTAACACAATCGCTTGATTCTCACGAATGAGTTGAGTTGATAACTTGTGCAGGAAGTCTGTGCGAGTATCAGCTATTTTAGCGTGAAGTTTAGCTAACCGCTTTCTTGAATATTCATGTCGTTTAGAGCCTTGAGTTTTCCGAGACAAAGATTTAGATAATTTTCTCAGCTTCCTAATTCTTTTCTTTAGGGGTTTGGGAGCTTTTATTTTTTGTCCGTTACTCAGAGTTGCAAAGGTTGAAATCCCTAAGTCTATGCCAACTGAACTATCAGAAAATGGCAAGACTTCTGGTTGAACTTCCACGACAAAACTGAGGAAATATCGGTCACAACTGTCCTTGACGATTGTGACTGAATTGGGTTCTGATGGCAACTCTCTTGTCCAAACTACCTTAAGCTTCCCAATTTTCGCTAAATAAACCTTCTCACCTTTGATGGAAAACCCTAATTTAGTGAATCGGGCGGATTGTTGAGATTTCCGCTTTTTAAAACGAGGGGTCTTAACTTTTTGCCCTTTCCGTTTCCCTTTACAGGAATTGAAGAAGTTTTGGTATGCCTGCTCTAAATCGTTTAATGATTGTTGCAGAGGAACGGCTGAAACTTCTGACAACCATTTACGTTCCTCTAGTTTTTTGGATAGAGTGATGAATTGCTTTTGAAGTTCGGCGTTTTTCGGCTTCTTTCTGCCTCCAGTATATTCAGAAATGCAAAAAGCTAGGCTATCGTTCCATACTACTCTGACACACCCAAATAATTTGGCTAACGCCAATTTCTGAGAGGGTGTCGGATAGCATCGGTAGCGATATCTAGCTTTCATTTATTTTTGATATTTACTGTCTGTATCTTAACATGAAGTGGAATAAAAAGCCGTCCTAGAAGGACGGGGCTTTAAACCCAAAGTTTTCGGTAATTATTCAGGGTGTCCCTGAAGCGCCTTACCGCGTTAGAGTAACGTGTCAAACCACTTTTTTTTGCCTCCCGGGCTATTTGAGGTTTATTCTATAAGCAGCGCGCGGCTTGTATTAAAAAATCCTCGCATCGACTTTATTTAAAATAGCATTTACGCTTTTGAACCCAGTTTCTTGGAAAAAATCGGGTTGGGGAACGCAAAATCTAGGAATCAACAGGCTTTCTGAGGAATAGTGCGTAATTCCTATTTTTAAATTAACGAGTAAGAATTTGAAATCAAGAATGAGCAATGGGGATTTAAGAATATTTATTATTCCCCCTTCCTTCATTCTAAAACGGCATCAGCTTTTGAAAAGCGCGGTTAGCGATATCGGCATAAAGCAGTTCGCCACACAAAATTTTGCTCATCAACTGAGTAGTCCTCGGCAATTGGAGGCCCGCTCTATAAACAACTCCTGTAAACTCATAGAAGGCCCTGGCTAAGCGGCTGATCCAAACCATATCAGGGCCCCATTCTTGGGCGATCGATTCAGTGTACGACTCCTTAGCGTCCTCGGCATCTCCAAGAGTTCGATCGCTCGCTTTAGCGGCCTTAAAGCCACTAAAAATGGCAGGACGAATTCCCTCACCGGACAGGGGGTCGGCGAGACTGGCTGCGTCTCCTGCGAGCAGGGAATTTGGAGAGTGCAATTTGCGATCGCCCTCCCACAAACTCCTGGGGTGTTCCCGCCCGTTGCTGACACTAACATCCGCCCCGCACTTAGGTGCGTACTCTGCCAACATTTTTTTGATATCTTTTGGCTTGTGGTCACGCATCGCAGCAATACTCCAAGAGTAGCCGTCAGCTTTGGGAAAGCTCCAGATAAAACCTTTTTTTATAGTACCAAAATCGAAATTGACGGAATCGCCCTTGATTGAGCGAGTTTCTAAACTTGCGCTCAAACAGAGTGTTGGTTCTTTTAATCCCAGCCTCTTAGTCATCGGCCCGCCGGCACCGCTAGCACCAATCAAATAGCGGCCAGAAACAGGTTCTGAGTTTGTTTTAACTTCCCAAACATAATTTTTAAACTCAATTCCTTTAACTTGTGTAGAGTCTCTAAGTTCCGCACCAATTTTTTGAGCTTGTTTAATTAAAAAGTCGTCAAATACATCTTGCTGTACCATCCACATTGGGGAATTTATCTGAACCTGCACCAGATCTCCCATTTTCCATGTGTAGGTAATTTTGTTAGCTTTCATCGAAATAGCTGGCGTCAGGTCAAAATCGAGCCAGTGGGCGATCGCCCCAGAAACGCCGCCGCTGCAAGGCTTATTACGGGGCAAAGATGCTTTTTCTACTACCACAACAGAACGTCCCTGCTTGGCCAGGTGATAAGCTGCTGTGCTGCCTGCCGGGCCTGCACCGACCATAATGCAATCAAACATTTTGGGTAATGGGTAACTGGTAATGGGTGATTGGTCGTGGGGCAGGAGGAATTGGTAAGTTAATGAGTGTTAAATCTTGAGTTTTTAACTCACAACTCACAAATCATTAAGCATCTGCTCGTTGTTCGCGGCCGTATCTCCGCAATCTCAACACTATTCCTATTCCCCCTGCCCAATTTCCCATTCCCTAAACAGTCGTGATATCTTTCTCTTTCGCTGCCAGAACTTCTTCTATTTTGGCAATGTACTTGTCCGTCAGCTTTTGAATTTTATCTTGCAAGTCCCGGGATTCATCTTTAGAGATATCGCTGCTTTTTTCCTGCTTGCGAATCGAGTCAACGGCATCGCGGCGGATATTGCGAATTGCAACTTTACCTTCTTCAGCAAACTTACTGGCCATTTTGACAAATTCTTGGCGTCTGTCGCTCGTCAGCGGCGGAATGTTCAAGCGAATAACTGAACCGTCGTTGTTGGGAACGAGTCCTACATCCGACAGGGAAATTGCTTTTTCGATCGAGTTGAGCGCTGTGCGATCGAACGGTTGAATGGTGATCGTAGTCGCATCCGGGGTGCCGATGTTGGCAAGGGATTTGATCGGAGTTGGAGAGCCGTAGTAGTCTACCATGACTCGATCGAGGAGGGAGGCGTTGGCCCGTCCCGTCCGAATAGTATTAAAAGACCGTTGAGTAGCCTCAACTGCCTTTTGCATATGATCTTCTGCGTCAGCTAACTTCACAAAAACCTCCGACAAGAGTTCCAATCGATTCTCCCATTACAGCTCGGTAGATGTTGCCCGACACCGAGAGGTCAAATACCATAATAGGAATATTATTTTCTTTGCAAAGGGCGATCGCCGTACTGTCCATCACCCGCAAATCTTGATTCAAGACGTGGGCATAGGTGAGGGTTTGATACCTGCGCGCGTTGGGGTTGAGGTGGGGGTCGGAATCGTACACCCCATCTACCTTAGTAGCTTTAAAAATCACCTCTGCATCAATTTCAGCCGCCCGCAAAGCGGCTGTAGTATCAGTAGTAAAAAAAGGGTTGCCAGAACCGGCACCAAAAATCACTACTCGTTTTTTTTCTAAGTGTCGAATCGCCCGCCGCCGGATGTAGGGTTCAGCTACTTCTTGCATGGCGATCGCCGATTGCACCCTCGTTGGCACTCCTGCTTGTTCAAGGGCATCCTGCAAAGTGATAGCATTCATCACCGTAGCAATCATGCCCACATAATCAGCCGTTGCCCGATCCATCCCTGCCGAAGCCGCTTTCACCCCGCGAAAAATGTTGCCGCCACCGACAACAATCGCGATTTGAATCCCTTGGGACACGACTTTGGCCACTTCTTGGGCGATCGACTGAACGACTACCGGATCGATGCCGTAGCCCAAGCTGCCCATAAGCGCTTCACCGCTGAGCTTCAGCAAAACTCGCTGATATACCATCCCCATGCCGCCACTATTTTTTTACTCTTTTTGCCTCCACCATAAGATAGCAGTACGGGTGCATTTTGAACATCAATTGCCTGGAACAGCCTTTTGAACTTGTTCCAGAACACCTTGCTGAGAACCGTTGATTGCTGAGTGTTGACTGTGGACTGAATTAATCCTTGGGGACGAAATTAAGAGCAGCAGAATTCATGCAGTAACGCTGACCGGTAGGTTTGGGCCCGTCGTTAAATACGTGACCGAGATGAGCGTCGCAAACAGCGCACAGTACCTCTGTTCGGCGCATGAACAAGGTGTTATCCGACTCGCACTTGACATTTTCTTCGCTAACTGGAGCGTAGAAACTAGGCCAACCGGTACCGGAATCGAACTTGGTTTCTGATTTAAATAGCTCCGTACCGCAGCAAATGCAATTATAAATTCCGGGCTTTTTGTTGTCGTGGTACTCGCCGCTAAAAGCTCTTTCTGTTCCCTTTTTTCGGGCGACTTTGAATTGTTCTGGCGTGAGTTGTTGTTGCCATTCTGCGTCGGTTTTTTTAACTTTTTCAGGCATGATTTGATGTTTGGTTAAGATGTATTTAGCTGTTGAGTGTTGACGGTTAACTGTTGAGTGTTGACGGTTAACGCTATATTCCTAGTTAACTCAGGCTTCCATTAATATTAACCTAATTGGCTCGAAATGAACATACCAGGGAAAAGGATTGTCCTTAATAGCCCTCCACTTTTCCTTGAAAACTTCGGCTTGTAAGTGATAATCTTGGGAATCATTGGGAGGCGAGTGCAATTTGAGATATAATGTCACCCGGTGCGGAGTTTCCACAGTCGAGGCGATCCAACAAGCAAAAGTATTTTCACGATCGCACCCGCTAACAAAAATCAGTTGATGAGCCCGAATTCCCACAGAAACTAGAGATTTGGGAATTGGTTCGACTACAGCCAGAGTACAGCCCCAGTCGATCGCCTCCACGACAGTTACGGAGATCGGTTTAGCTGCTGAGAAATTCTTGCAGCCCGTCAACTGGGCGACAATGAAGTTGCCAGGGCGATCGAAAATGTTCTCTTTGGTATCAAAGGCGATCGGTCTTCCCTGGGCCAACACCAACAGATTTTTGCACACCCGGTAAACTTCCTCTAAATTGTGGCTGACAAACAAAGTAATTCCCCGATAATTAGCCAGAGTCTGCATTAACTCCTGTTCCAGTTGACTGCGTAAGTGAGTATCCAAAGCAGAAAACGGTTCGTCTAACAGCAGCAATTCAGGAGAAGGGGCGATCGCCCTCGCCAAAGCCACCCGCTGCTGTTGGCCTCCTGAAAGTTCGTGCGGATAGCGGTTTTCCAGTCCCGACATTTGCACCGAAATTAGCTGTTCTTTTACCCGAAGTCTTTGCTCGCTTTCAGATAAATGCTGCAAGCCAAACGCAATATTTTGAGCAACAGTCAGGTGAGGAAATAAAGCATAGTTTTGAAACAAAAAACCTATGCGGCGGTCTTTAGAAGCTACATTAATACCCTGTGCTGAGTCAAATAAAACCCTGCCATTGACTGAAATTTGACCGCTCCTGGGAGTTTCCAAACCGGCGATGCAGCGCAGAGTCATGCTCTTACCAGAACCCGACGCGCCCAAAATTCCCAGCACTTCCGGGCCGATATTGAAGCCGACATCCAAGGCAAAACCGGAGAGAGGTTTAAAAATGCTTAAAAAAAGTCCGTTTTTCGGTTGTTGTTTTTGGGATTTTGTGGTAAAAGTAGACGCGACTTTAGGAAAATTTGATTGCAGTCTTTGGCTCGAATTCGGTTTGAGCGCTCTCCTTTGTAAATCAGTCCAAAAATTAACAGCAGTTAGCACGCTCAAAGAAAGACTAAGAATAATCAAAACCCAAATAGCAGCTTGCCTCATATCCCCTGCTTCCACAGCAAAATAAATTGCCATCGGGATAGTTTGAGTTTGTCCGGGAATATTCCCCGCTAACATCAACGTCGCGCCGAATTCACCCAAAGCGCGGGCAAATGCGAGAATAGTTCCTGCTAAAATTCCCGGCCATGCTAGCGGCACCATAATGCGCCAAAATACTTGCCACTCCGAGGCTCCCAAAGTGCGAGCAGCATTGAGAAGATTGGCATCAATTTGCTCAAAAGCTCCCAAAGCAGTTTTGTACATGAGGGGAAATGATACAACTGTGGCAGTAATAGCGGCGGCTTGCCAAGTGAAAATTATAGTTAAATCGAATTGTAGCAAGAATTGCCCGATCGCCCCATTTCTACCAAACAGCAGCAGCAGCAAAAATCCCACTACAGTCGGCGGCAAAACTAAGGGAGAAATTAGAATCCCTTCAATTAAAGCTTTACCTCTGATGCGAGTGGAAAGCATCCACCGGGCGGCGGCTATTCCCAGGAAAAAGGTGATAAATGTCGCAATAGCGGAGGATTTTAGAGATATCCAGAGCGGAGAAATATCAAATTCCATCTATAAATACATCCGCGTTAATCAGCGCTTATCTGCTGTCATCAGCGGTAAAAAATCCCTAATTAATTAGTTATCGAACTATGCCAAATCCATATTTCTGAAATACTATTTTAGCGCGATCGCCCGCCAAAAAGTCAACAAACGCTTTTGCCGCAGCCGGATTGCGGCTGTTTCTGATAACTGCCAGGGGATAAACAATGGGCGAGTGTAAATTTTCAGCAGCCGTTAGCCGCACAGTTACTTTGTCGGATGCTTTGGCATCAGTCGTGTAAACTATGCCAGCATCCGCATTGCCGCTTTCGACGAATGTCAGCACTTGGCGGACGTTATTTCCTAGCACTAATTTTGGCTGGAGTTGCTGCCACAATCCAAGCTTAGTTAACATTTCCTGAGCGTATTGGCCCACAGGTACGCTTTTCGGTTCACCGATCGCAATTTTCTTGATTCTGGCATCTGTCAACTGTTTGAAATCGCTCAAAGCAACACCGTTTTTGGGAGTAATCAAAACTAGGCGATTTGTCAGCAAATTGCGGCGCGTGTCGTTAATTAGCAGGTTAGATTGCTGCAAAGCATCCATTGGGTTGGTGGCGGCGCTGAAAAATACATCTACTGGCGCTCCTTGCTGAATTTGCTGTTCTAGAGCACCGGAAGCACCAAAATTATAAGTAATAGTAAAATTCGGATTACTGCTTTGATAAACAGTTTTGATTTCCTCTAAAGCTTTCGAGAGGCTGATGGCAGCGGATACGTTTAAGGAGGTGCGCTGCAGCGTATCGACTGAGGAAAAGTTCTTAAATAAGTTCCAACTAATCAGCAGTGCTAGTATGAAGGCGACTGCGAGAATTAAGTTGGGAATACGTCTACTTTTTAAGTTCACAGAAAATTGTTTTGAATCTTTTTACTCCTTACCAGGCTCTGCCTGGTAAAGCAGATTCGGAGGCTGTACCTCCAATTTGCCTCCACTCTTTGACGAGGCAGAGCCTCTGGAGATAGGTTCCCAGGCACAGCCAGGGAACCAGTTAATAATTAGTGCCGGAACGTTAATTTTAAATCTGCCTATGCTCGCCATTTGACGGAACAGCCTATCGCCTCTGTAGTTGAAGGCTCAACGGGTTGGTTATTGAGCAATTGGTCGATCGCACTCCGCAGATAAGAAACCTGCACCGCCGCCGGATCGTCGGCGTTGTCGTCAATTAAACCTTTATAGCGCAGTTTGCCGTCTTGGTCTAACAAAAAAACCTCCGGCGTTTTAGAAGCCCCAAAACTTTCAGCCACATCTTGAGCAACATCTCGGATGTACGGGAAGTTGAGTTGATTGTTGGCGGCAAAAGTTTTCATGTTCTCAAAACTGTCGTCGGGATGCTGGTTTGCATCATTAGCATTAATCCCGATTAAAGTAACATCTCGATCTTGAAAATCTGCTTGAAGTTCTTTCATGCGATTGAGATACAACTGCACGTAAGGGCAATGATTGCACATAAATATCACCGCTATCGCCCGAAATTTTTCTAAATATCGAGCTAAATGGTGAACTTCTTCGTCAACTCCCGGCAATTCAAAATCGGGAGCGTAGCCGTTAATGGGAGTACCAGTTGTATCGATTAGTAAACTCATGTTTTCAGGAGGTGAAGAGCAGTATTTGCCAGCATGAAAGATGAAACTGTCAGCACGACTAAAATTGGCTGTTGTTTGGCTTTAACTTAATTCTAGCCTTCCCAACAGCCTCTTGTGATTCGTACTTCGGGATTTATTCCTCGTCTGGCTTTAGCCAACCTTGAGCCAGAGCTTGGTATCCAATAAGTTTGTATGCTAATTTGGCGGCGGTAAATTCTGAGACTACAGAATCTACAATAGGTGCTAATTCCATAATGTCACACCCGATTACTTCGTAGGACTCGAAGATGCGGCGCAAAAATCCGGTGAGGGAATACCAATTTAACCCGCCCGGTTCGGGTGTTCCCACCCCTGGAATTAAAGTCGGATCGATGCCGTCTAAGTCGATCGTCAAAAATACTCGCTTAGTTGTGATGCTGGCAATTGCCCGATCGGCCCAATCCGGTTGAGTAGCGATTTCCCTAGCTCGAATCACGTTTAGCTGTTTTGCTTTAATCAAGTCTGCTTCTTCTTTGCAAATGGCGCGAATCCCGATTTGCAGTGTCGGTAAGCCCATATCGACAATACGTCGCATCACGCAGGCGTGGTTGTGAATCGAGCCTTCGTACTCGTGCCGCAAGTCGCCGTGGGCGTCGATTTGCACGACTGTGAAAGGTTCATCCGGGTACGCTTGGCGATAACCTTCGACAACGCCTGCAGTGATGCTGTGTTCGCCTCCGAGGGAGATGACAAATTTATTTTCGGTAACTAGCTGGTGCACTGCGGCTTGGGTGACTCGCAGCATTTCTGAGGATGAAACCGGTTGGCGGTTGCGGGTATCGGCGATCGGCTCTTGTGTATAAATTCCGACATCGTAGCAAACTTCGGAATCTAGTTCTTCGTCGTAGCACTCGAGTTGATGAGAAGCTTCTAGAAGTTTAGCCGGCCCGTTTTCGCACCCCCGGCGATAAGTGGTGGTAGCTTCGTAGGGAATTGGTAAGATAACTACTTTGGCGGTGTCGTAGTCGGGTACAATTTCCGACCCCAGAAACGGTACGACAGCAGTGGAAACGATCGTTGGCATAAGGGAAATTTCAATAAGGCAAAGAAGTCAGCATCTTTAATCGTGACATACTATCGGCTCTAACTGCAAAGTCAGAAGGAAGAAGGAAGAAGGAAGAAGGAAGAAGGAAGAGGGAAGAGGGGAGAGGGAAGGAAGGCTGAGGATTTATGCAGTGGGGGCCATCTCCCCGTGGTTGCCTCGAATTGCGATACGGTTTGTAGTAATGATTTGAGTGCTTTGCAGCCTTGCATTCATCTAAAATCTAAAATCTAAAATCTAAAATCTAAAATCGCATGACATCTTCTACTCCCACTTCGTCAACAGTTGCTGCACCTCAAACTTGGCTGTGGAAAGGCTTTCCGATTTGCTACCAGGCTGCGGGTTCCCAGGGACCTGCGGTGGTGTTTGTCCACGGTTTTGGTGCGTCTTGGGGTCACTGGCGTAAGAATTTGCCGGCGCTGGCGGCTGATTGCCGCTGTTTTGCGATCGACCTCATTGGTTTTGGCGGTTCTGCTAAACCAGCGCCCAAGCTTGAAATTGACTATACTTTTGAAACTTGGGGTCAGCTAATTGCTGATTTTTGTCGGGAAGTTGCGGGCGGGCCGGCTTTTTTGGTGGGAAATTCGATCGGCTGCGTGGCAATTATGCAAGCCGCTGTGGATTTTCCCGATATTGCTTCTGGCGTAATTTTACTCAATTGTTCCCTGCGGTTGCTGCACGATCGCAAACGCGCCGAATTGCCTTGGTATCGCAGTTTTGGAGCGCCAATTGCACAAAAAGTTTTAAATGTCAAGTGGATAAGTCAATTATTTTTTAAACAATTAGCAACGCCAAAAACAGTAAAAAAAGTGCTTTTGCAAGCTTATCACCGTCCTGAAGCTGTCAGCGACGAACTGGTAAATATGCTGCTGGAACCTGCAAAAGACAGCGGCGCAGTCGAAGTATTTGTAGCATTTATCAGTTATTCTCAAGGCCCGCTACCGGAGGATTTGTTGCCGCGTTTAAGCTGTCCTGCTTTGATTTTGTGGGGGACAGATGACCCTTGGGAGCCGATCGCATTGGGGCGAGAATTGGCAAAGTTTCCGGCTGTTGAAAAGTTTATTCCTTTGGAGGGAGTGGGCCATTGTCCCCAGGATGAAGCGCCGGAATTGGTCAATCCTATTTTACTCGATTGGATTAAAGAGCGATCGGCATTTGCAGAAAATTAGTTGATTTTATTGGTTATTTGTAAAAAAACATAATACCCGAACCCCGACCAATTCTGCGAAGTCGGGGTTCTAAAAGTCGATATTTTACACGAATATGAAACTATCAGGGGTAAACGGGCCTTGAATTACAGCAATTTGGTCAGACGTACCAGCCAAATTGATGGAGTTACCAACAATATTGTAATCAGAAAGGCTGCCACGTAACTGAATGCGATCGATTCCCTGCTGAAAATATGGAATCGAGGCAAATCCTGTTCCACTATAGTATGTCTTGGTGGCATCACCGAGAACAAAAACATCTGTACCTCGACCCCCAATCAGCACATCCGTTTCATTGCTTCCCGGTGTAGCAGTCAATGGATTTACTCCAATCAGGGTATCATTGCCGCGCAAACCTGAAAGTATATCGCTACCATCTCCTCCTACTAAATAATTGTCTTGGATGTTTCCGGTAAGGACATCTACATTGGGAGTACCTGTGACATTAACGAAATTCTCTATAGCAATCCTATATGAATTGTGAAAAGGCATCAAATCTTTTCAAGTTAGGAAAATTGAAGAGATTATATTTAGCAAACAATTGAAATAAAAGATTAACAATATTAAAATTCTTGCCGAAACGATAAAACCTCCTGAG